>NZ_BAAAGU010000021.1:0-4860 GCF_039524635.1 Streptomyces thermocarboxydovorans
CTCCCACCAGGCGCGGTGCTGCCGGGCGAACAGCCGCACGGCGAGTCCCGCGCGGGCCGTCGCGGTGTGCGGGTCGCCGGCCAGCCGGGCCGCCCGCGCCGCGGCCAGCAGCAGCTCCGCCTTGCGGGTGGACTGGCCGCCGATCTCGTCCAGCACCTTGATCGCGGCGTCCGCCTCCGCCAGCGCCTCGGCGGCGAGACCGGCCGCCATCAGCACCTCGCAGCGCCGGATGCTCAGCATGAACGTCGGCGTGCCGAGCTTCGCGTAGCGCTCCTCCGCCTCGTCGAGCAGCCGCAGCGCGGCCGGGACGTCACCCGCGCGGAACGCCGCGAGGCCCCGGCTCTCGACCGCGTCCGCCTTGTCGTGCTCCTGGCCCGTGGTGTCCCACAGCGCCTCGGCCGCGGTGAAGTCGGCGTCCGCCCGGTCCACCGCGCCCAGCGCCAGATGCACCGTCGCCCGCAGGGTCAGCGCCCGCGCCGTCCAGATCACGTCACCGGCCTGGCGCAGCACGGGAATCGCCCGCCGCACGTCCTCCAGGGCCTCCTTGTGATGCCCCAGCACCCACCAGGAGTACGCCCGCCGGAACAGCACCCGCGCCCGGGTGTGCCCGGTGCCGCGCTCCACACCCCGGCCGAGGGCGTCCATGCCCTGCCGGGTGCGCCCCGCGTGCACCAGCGCGACCCCCAGGGTGGCGAGGACGTCCGCCTCCCGCTCGGCGGAGCCGGCGCGCGCCGCGAAGCCACGGGCCCGGCGCAGATGCCGCAGCGCCAGCCGCAGATCGCCGAAGTCCCGCTGCCAGATGCCGATGACCTGGTGGGCGACGGAGGCGTGCAGCGGTGCGGGGCGCCCGGCCAGCACCCGGCGGGCCCCGGCCAGGGCCTCCTGGGGCGCGGCGAACACCATCGGCAGCAGTTCCTGCACCGAGTCGTCTCCCGCAGTCACCCCACGGATGGTAGTGCTCCGCAACCGCGGCCCACAGATTCGACGTTGTATCAAGTTGTATCAAAAGGCCGTCCGGTGGCTCTGATTGACGACAAGCCCGGCGGCCGTCATGCCGCTGTCGCCCCTGCGGAGGACATCTCATGGCACCACAGCGATTCCGCGAGCAGTTCGCCCAGATCCAGCGCTCGATGCCCGACGTCCCCCTGGCGATCGGCCCCGACGACGCGGGCCAGTTCCTCTACGAGAAGGGCGTCGTGCTCGCCCGCGAAGGCGAGGACGCCCGCATCGTCGAGGACACCGTGCGGCAGCACTTCGCCACGTTCGCGGGACTCTCCGCCGACCGGGTGGAGCGGGTGAGCCCGGAGACCAACCGCTCCGGCATCACCCGGATCCGGGTCGCCGACCCGGGGGAGGGCGACGGCAGCGGCGACCCGGCGGTCGCGAACGCTCTGCGGGCGCTCACCGCGACCGAGGGCCGGGCCGGACGCCGGCTGGTCAGCCGCAACCACGTGGTGCACATCGCCGTCAACGCCTGCCCCGGCGACGAGCCGGTGCCCGTCCCCGCCTCCGAACAGCCCAACCCGGCCCCCGCGGAGGGCCTCCACGACCCGGACAGCGCCGTCGGCGTGCTGGTGATCGACACCGGGCTGATGCACGACTACCGCTCCTACCCGCCGCTCGCCCACGCCCGCGGCGACGCCCAGGTCCAGGAGTGCGACGAGGACGGCGTGCTGCGGCAGTACTGCGGCCACGGCACGTTCATCGCCGGACTCGTCGCCGCCGTCGCCCCCAACACCGACATCACGGTGCGCAACACGCTCAACGACGCCGGCGCCGTCCTGGAGTCCGAGTTCGGCGAGAAGCTCTTCGAGGCCGTCGACCGGGACGGCTGGCCCGACATCATCAGCCTCTCGGCCGGCACCTCCAACGGCCGCACCGACGGACTGCTCGGCGTCGACGCGTTCATGGAGGAGCTGCGCCAGCGGCACACCCTGCTGGTCGCCGCCGCCGGCAACAACGCCAGCGCCATGCCGTTCTGGCCCGCCGCCTACGCCACCCTGCCCGGCTACGAGAACGCCGTGCTGTCGGTGGGCGCGCTGCGCGGCGACGGCGAGTACGGCGCCTGCTTCACCAACCACGGCCCCTGGGTGCGGGTGTACGCGCCCGGCGAGCGTCTCACCAGCGCGCTCACCGGATTCGACACCCCCGTGCCGTACGTGTACCAGCACTCCACCTACGAGGAGTGCCGCTACGGCTTCTCCTACGCCTGCACCTGCCGGCACCCGCGGCACACCGGCGTGCTGAGCGAGGAGAACGGCTCGGCCAAGCCGGACCAGGTGATGTTCGAGGGGCTGGCGCAGTGGAGCGGCACCTCCTTCGCGACTCCGGTCGCGGCCGGCCTGATCGCGGCGCACATGACCGCGCAGGCGGAGACCGACCCGCGCAAGGCCCGGCGGCAACTGCTGGACGCGGTCACCGAGTTCGCCGAGGTCCGCGGCGCCCATGTCCCCGCGCTGCTGCCGCCGGCCTGGCGGCCTGCGCCGGTCGTGCAACCGTCCGCCCGCCCATGAGGACCGGAACGCTCCCCTCCGCGGCGTACGATGACGTGTCGTACACGAGGGGTGGGACCGTGGACCGTACTGATGTCGGCGCGTTGGTCCAGTCCGCCGCCGACGGGGACGCGGCGGCCTGGAAGGCGATCGTGGAGGGGCTGGGCCCCCTGGTCTGGTCGGTGGTGCGCGCCCATCGGCTCTCCGACGCGGACGCGCACGAGGTCAGTCAGACCGTCTGGTTCCGCTTCGCCCAGCATCTGGGCCGGCTCAGGGAACCGGACAAGGCGGGCGCTTGGCTGGCCCGCACGGCACGGCACGAGTGCCTGAAGGTGATCCGGAACCAGCGGCGGCTGACGCTGACCGACGATCCGCTGCTGCTGGACCGGGTGAGCGAGGAAGGCGTTCCCGAACAGTCGCTGCTGGAGCAGGAGGAGGCGGCCGCGCAGAACGAGCGGGTGCGGCGGCTGTGGCAGGAGTTCGAGGAACTGGGCGATCGGTGCCGCCAGTTGCTCCGGGTGCTGATCGCCTCCCCGCCGCCCAGCTATCAGGAGGTGTCCGCCGCGCTCGGTATCGCGGTGGGCAGCATCGGACCCCTGCGCCAGCGCTGCCTGCGCCGGTTACGGGCCCGGCTCGAGTCACGGGGGACAGCGTGAACGGCATGGACGACGCACTCAACGGCGACGGATTCGACGACGAGGAACTCAGCGGCGAGTTCAGCGGCGACGGCCTCGGCGACGGGGGACCGGACGGCGGCGAGACGACGGCGCTGGAGGAGGAGCTGCGGCAGGCCGCCGCGGTCCTGGACCCGATGCCGCCGGAGCTGCTGCAGATCGCGGTGGACGCCTACGCCCTGCACGACCTCGAGGCCCGGGTGGCGGAGCTGACCTTCGACTCACTGGTCGACGCGCTGCCGGTCCGGGGCGTGACGGACGCGCCCCGGATGCTCACCTTCACCGCGGGCGAGGTCACCGTGGACGTGGAGGTGACCGCCGAAGGGCTGCTGGGCCAGTTGCTGCCGCCCGGCCCGGCCGGCGTCGAGGTGCTCAGCGGACCGCAGCCGGGCACCCCGGTGACGGTCGACGAGATGGGCCGCTTCACGGCCGACCGCCCGCCCTCCGGCCCCTTCGCGCTCCGCCTGCGCACCGGGTCGGACGTGATCACCACGGAGTGGCTGCGGGCCTGAGCCGTGCCCGCGTCAGCCCGGTGATCAGCGCGAGACCGCGTCCACCAGCTCGGCCAGGGCCGAGGCGAGCCTGCCCAGGCCCGCACCGGCGGGGCCGCCCGGCTCGGTCATGTAGATGTCCCGGCGCAGCTCCACCATCAGCGCCGTTACCTCCGGCCGCTTGCGGTAGAACTCCAGCGGCACATAGGTCCCCGCGAACGGGCTGTCCAGGCCCGTCTCCCCGCAGGGCGCGAAGGCCCGCCGCGCGGCGTCGAGCAGCGCGGGCGGCGTGTGGAAGGAATCGGTGCCCAGGCAGACGGCGGGGCGCGGCCCGTCGCCGTGCAGCTCGTAGGGGAGCGGTGCGCTCGGGTAGGAGTGCACATCGATGATCACCGCACGGCCGGTGGCGGCGAGCCGGCCGGCGACCGCCTCCGTCATGGCCTCGGCGTAGGGCCGGAACCAGCGCTCTATCAGCGGCTCGGGGTCGAAGCCCTCGTCCCGCAGCACGCCCTTGTGCGTGGTCCGCGTGTACACCGCCCCCATCCCGGCCGCCAGCATCTCCTCCCGCTCGTCCGGGAACCGCTCGGGGTCGACCACCAGCCGGGACAGCCGGTTCTCGAACCGCCAGGGCTTGAGGCCGGCCGCGCTCGCGGCCTCCTCGGCGATCCGGGCGGTGTGCGCATCGGTGATGTGGTCCAGCTCCCGCTCCAGCTCCGCGTCGTCCAGCACGATCCCGGCCCTGACCTCGTCCGGTATCTCCCGCGCCGAGTGCGGCACATGAAGGATCACGGGCGAGTCGCCGGCGCCGGGAAGCAACGCGAAGGACTGCGGGACATCGGTCATACGGCCGCTCCAGGTCGTGGTGGGTGCTGCAGCAGAAGATCACCGTGCCACATGCCACTGACAGCGCCGGAGGGGAACGCAGATGGAAGACAGGAGCGGAACGCAGCCGGCAGATGGAAGACCGGAGCGGAACGCAGCCGGAAAGAAGACCGGAGCGGAACGCAGCCGGAAAAGACGGGCGCCCCGTCTCCGCCGGGACGGAGACGGGGCGCCCGGTGACTGCCTGTGTGCTGCCTGGCGGCGGCGTCAGGCCAGCGAGGCCAGGGCCTCGTTCCAGGTGGCGGACGGGCGCATGACCGCGGAGGCCTTGGCCGGGTCCGGCTTGTAGTAGCCACCGATGTCGGCCGGGCTGCCCTGGAC
>NZ_BAAAGU010000021.1:4959-46220 GCF_039524635.1 Streptomyces thermocarboxydovorans
AGACGGGCGCATGACCGCGGAGGCCTTGGCCGGGTCCGGCTTGTAGTAGCCACCGATGTCGGCCGGGCTGCCCTGGACGGAGATCAGCTCGTCCACGATCTTCTGCTCGTTGGCGGCGAGCGTCTCGGCGAGCGGGGCGAAGGCCTTGGCCAGGTCCGCGTCCTCGGTCTGGCGGGCCAGCTCCTGCGCCCAGTACAGCGACAGGTAGAAGTGGCTGCCGCGGTTGTCGATGCCGCCGAGGCGACGGGTCGGCGACTTGTCCTCGTTGAGGAAGGTCGCCGTGGCGCGGTCCAGCGCGTCCGCCAGGACCTGGGCCTTGGCGTTGCCCGTGAACTTCGCGTACTGCTCCAGGGACGGCACCAGGGCGAAGAACTCACCGAGGGAGTCCCAGCGCAGGTAGTTCTCCTTGATCAGCTGCTGGACGTGCTTGGGCGCGGAACCGCCGGCGCCGGTCTCGAACAGGCCGCCGCCCGCCATCAGCGGGACGATCGACAGCATCTTGGCGCTGGTGCCCAGCTCCAGGATGGGGAACAGGTCGGTCAGGTAGTCGCGCAGCACGTTGCCGGTGACCGAGATGGTGTTCTCGCCGCGGCGGATGCGCTCCACCGACAGCTTGGTCGCCTCCACCGGGGACATGATGCGGATGTCCAGGCCCTCGGTGTCGTGCTCCGGCAGGTACTGCTTGACCTTGGCGATCAGGTTGGCGTCGTGGGCGCGGGTCTCGTCCAGCCAGAACACCGCCGGGTCGCCGGTGGCGCGGGCACGGGTGACGGCCAGCTTCACCCAGTCGCGGATCGGCAGGTCCTTGGTCTGGCAGGCGCGGAAGATGTCACCGGCGGACACGGTCTGCTCGAGGACCACGTTGCCGTTCTGGTCCACCAGGCGGACGGTGCCGGTGGTGGGGATCTCGAACGTCTTGTCGTGGCTGCCGTACTCCTCGGCCTTCTGCGCCATCAGGCCGACGTTCGGGACGGAGCCCATGGTGGCCGGGTCGTAGGCGCCGTTGGCGCGGCAGTCGTCGATCACGGCCTGGTAGACGCCGGAGTAGGACGAGTCCGGCAGCACCGCCAGGGTGTCGTGCTCCTGGCCGTCCGGGCCCCACATGTGGCCGGAGGTGCGGATCATGGCGGGCATGGAGGCGTCGACGATGACGTCCGAGGGCACGTGCAGGTTGGTGATGCCCTTGTCGGAGTCGACCATGGCCAGGTCCGGGCCCTCGTTGAGCTCGGCGTCGAAGGAGGCCTTGATCTCCTCGCCCTCGGGCAGGTTCTCCAGGCCCTTGTAGATGCCGCCCAGACCGTCGTTCGGGCTCAGGCCGGCCGCGGCGAGCTTGTCGCCGTACTTGGCGAACGTCTTCGGGAAGAAGGCGCGCACCACGTGGCCGAAGATGATCGGGTCGGAGACCTTCATCATCGTCGCCTTCAGGTGCACCGAGAAGAGCACGCCCTCCTGCTTGGCGCGGGCGACCTGCTCGGTCAGGAACTCGCGCAGCGCGGCGACCCGCATCACGGCGGCGTCGACGACCTCACCGGCCTGCACGGGCACGGACTCGCGCAGCACGGTGGTGGAGCCGTCGTCGCCCTTCAGCTCGATGCGCAGCGACCCGGCCTCCTCGATGACGACAGACTTCTCCGTGGAGCGGAAGTCGTCCACGCCCATCGTCGCCACGTTGGTCTTGGACTCGGGGGACCAGGGGCCCATGCGGTGCGGGTGGGTCTTGGCGTAGTTCTTCACCGAGGCCGGGGCGCGCCGGTCGGAGTTGCCCTCGCGCAGCACCGGGTTCACCGCGGAGCCCTTGACCTTGTCGTAGCGGGCGCGGATCTCGCGCTCCTCGTCGGTCTTCGGGTCGTCCGGGTAGTCCGGCAGCGCGTAGCCCTTGCTCTGGAGCTCGGCGATCGCGGCCTTCAGCTGCGGGATGGAGGCCGAGATGTTCGGCAGCTTGATGATGTTGGCCGCGGGCGTCTTGGCCAGCTCGCCCAGCTCGGCGAGGGCGTCCGGGATGCGCTGGTCCTCGGTCAGGTACTCCGGGAACACGGCGATGATGCGCCCGGCCAGCGAGATGTCACGCGTCTCCACGGTGACACCCGCCTGCGAGGCGTACGCCTGGACCACCGGCAGGAAGGAATACGTCGCCAGGGCCGGGGCCTCGTCAGTGTGCGTATAGATGATGGTCGAGTCAGTCACCGGGTGCTCCGCTCCACGTCTGCAACATTGCTCGACATCAAGATATCTCGTGATCGACCCGCACTCGACAGGGGTCCACGCCGGATCCAAGCCGATCTTCGGCCACGGGGGCTGCGGCACGGGCGGAACCTCACAGGCCGGCACGGCCCGGTCACACGGGGAAACGCCCTCCCGTGCGGGCCACGTCGGCCGGCGTCAGCGCCGCGGGCAGCGGCGGCGGCCCCGGGCACACTCCCGTCGGCCGGGGAAGGAGCCCGCAGGCGGCTCCTCCCGGCGGCCGGGAAGTGCCTGCGGGACGCGGACCTCGGGCGGAGGAAACCCTCCGGCCCTGCGGTAGGCCACGCTCGGGTCGGGGAAGCCCCCTCCGGGGGGCCTCCCCGCGGGTTCAGACCGGTCGGGTGGCCGTCATCTCGCTCGGCTCCGTGTTCTCCGTGCCCCGCTGCTGCGGGATCACCACCGAGCCCTGCTGGAGTGCCACGGTGCGGGCCGGGGACGGGATGCGGATGCCCTCCTCGCGGTAGCGGCGGTGGAGGCGCTTGATGAACTCGTGCTTGATCCGGTACTGGTCGCTGAACTCGCCCACGCCGAGGATCACCGTGAAGCCGATCCGCGAGTCGCCGAAGGTGTGGAAGCGCACCGCCGGCTCGTGCTCGGGCACCGCCCCGGTGATCTCCTTCATCGTCTCGGCGACGACCTCCGTCGTCACCCGCTCCACATGCTCCAGGTCACTGTCGTAGGACACGCCGACCTGCACCAGCACGGTCAGCTTCTGCTCGGGCCGCATGTAGTTGGTCATGTTGGTCTTGGCGAGCTGCCCGTTGGGGATGACCACCAGGTTGTTGGACAGTTCGCGGACCGTGGTCTGCCGCCAGTTGATGTCCTCGACGTACCCCTCCTCGCCGCTGCTCAGCCGGATGTAGTCACCGGGCTGCACGGTCTTGGAGGCGAGGATGTGGATGCCCGCGAAGAGGTTGGCGAGCGTGTCCTGCAGGGCCAGCGCGACCGCGAGACCGCCGACGCCGAGGGCGGTGAGCAGCGGGGCGATGGAGATGCCCAGCGTCTGCAGCGCCACCAGGAACCCGATCGCCAGGACCAGGATCCGGGTGATGTTCATGAAGATGGTCGCGGATCCCGCCACACCGGAGCGGGACTGGGTGACCGACTGCACCAGGCCGGCCACCACCCGGGCCACCGACACCGTCGCGGCGAAGATCAGCAGCACGGTGAGCACCTGGTTGACCGTGTGCTGCACCGTGCGGGTCAGCGGCAGCGCCGCGGCCGCCGAGGCGACACCGCCCGCGACGGCGGCCAGGGGCACCACCATGCGCAGCGCGTCCACGATCACGTCGTCCCCGCGCCAGCGGGTGAGCTCCGCCTTCCGGCCGAGCCAGCGCAGCAGCATGCGCAGCGCCAGGGCCGCCAGCAGACCGGCGGCCACGGCGATACCGGCACGCACCAGGTCGTCCAAGGTCAGTTCGCGGGTCACCGCTCACCTCCGCCGAACGCCTGTGCCGACGACCGTATGTGAAGTCGTGTCACGTCTCGTCACCTGTTCGAATCTCCGGGAAGTACGTCGTGCCGCCCTGGGACGTCCACGGAACCGGCACGATCGATCATCCTGCCGTATCCGCGGGGCGGGTTCGCACCGGCGCCCGTCACATGTCCGAGAACGAGCCGTGCCGCCCGGCGCCGGAGGCGAAGCGCGCGGCCCCCTTCAGACTCTCGGTCAGGACGCCGGTGCCGTACCGGAGTTCGGCGCGCAGGGCCGACTCGGCGTCCAGGCCCTCCTGGTCCAGCACGGAGGCGCGGTCGGAGCGCAGGCAGTCCTGCGGGAACCGGGCGATCTCGGCGGCCAGCTCCTCCGCCGCGGCGCGGGCCCGCCCGGTGGGCACCACACGGTTGGCCAGCCCCATGTCGTACGCCTCCGCGGCGGACACCGGGCGGCCGGTGAGGATCATGTCGAGCGCCCGGCTGGTGCCGATCAGACGGGGAAGGCGGACGGTGCCGCCGTCGATCAGCGGGACGCCCCAGCGGCGGCAGAACACCCCGAACACCGCGTCCTCCTCGGCGACCCGCAGATCGCACCACAGGGCCAGCTCCAGCCCGCCCGCCACGGCGTGCCCGGCGACCGCCGCGATCACCGGCTTGGACAGCCGCATCCGGGTGGGCCCCATCGGCCCGTCCCCGTCCGGCGCGACCCGGTTGCCGCGCTCGGTGCCGAGCGCCTTGAGGTCCGCGCCCGCGCAGAAGGTGCCGCCCTCTCCCCACAGCACCGCGACCCGCGCCTCCTCGTCCGCCTCGAACGCGCGGAAGGCATCGGCGAGTTCGGCGGCGGTCGGCCCGTCCACGGCGTTGCGCACCTCGGGGCGGGACAGGACGACGGTGGTGACGGGTCCCTGGCGTTCGGTCCGGACCGGCATGGCGAGTGCCCCTCTCCGTGGCTTCAAGGTCTCGTAGCGTGAAGGAAGGGGCACCCTACGCTCAGATCACCTTCAGCCGCACCAGCGCCGCCAGCGTCAGCGCGCCCGGCAGCAGCGGCAGCCACACCGTGATGACGCGGAAGGCCAGCACCACCGCCGTGGCCACGGGCGGCGCGCCGCCCGCCGCCACCAGCGCCACGATCAGCGCCGCCTCCACCGACCCCAGCCCTCCCGGAGTCGGCACCAGCGCGACCGCCACGGTGGCCGCCAGATAGGCGACCGCCATGTGCGCGGGCGGCACCTGGAGCCCCAGGGACAGACCCACCAGCACCAGCGCGGTCGCCTGCAGCGCCGGGAAGGCCAGCGCCCCGCCCCACAGCGCCAGCGCCCGGGCCGGCCGGGTGTGCACCGACCGGGCCTCGCCGAGCCCGGTGCGCAGGAAGGAGTGCACGGCCGTACGCAGCCGCCGTACGCACACCAGGGCGCCCGCCGCGAGGGCGGCCACCCCCGCGAGGCCGAGCAGCAGCGGGCCGAACGCCCCCTCGCGCAGCAGCACTTGCAGTCTCAGCGCACCGGGGAAGGCGACGAGCAGCACGCCCAGCAGCGCCACCCGGCCCACCGCCTCCGCCAGCAGATACAGCGCAAGACCGGCCGAGGCGCGCGGCAGCGACAGACCGCACACCGTCATGAACCGGAGATTGACCGCGCTCGCTCCGAGGCCCGTGGGCAGCAGATGGTTCGCCGCGCCCGCCGCGAACTGCGTGGCCAGCAACCGCCGCGCGGGCAGCCGCGGAAGCACCGCGCCCTGCCGGGTGCAGGCCGCCGCCACCCAGGTCAGGCAGGTGGCCCCGGCAGCGGCGAGCAGCCACGGCCAGCGCGCGGTCGCCAGATGCGCGAAGCCCTCGGCGAGCACCGAGCGGTGCCGCACCGCGGCCACGGTCACCAGCAGCAGCGGCACCACGCACAGAACGCGGCGGATCGTCCGCGCCGGACCCCGGGAGCCGCCATGTCCCGCGGCGGCAGCGGATTCCGGCGGCACGGCAGCCCGTTCCGACGGCTCGGGCGCACGGGTGGGCAGGGTTTTCTGCAGCGTCATCGG
This sequence comes from Streptomyces thermocarboxydovorans, assembly GCF_039524635.1. NCBI lineage: Bacteria > Bacillati > Actinomycetota > Actinomycetes > Kitasatosporales > Streptomycetaceae > Streptomyces > Streptomyces thermocarboxydovorans. Next base: position 10,663 of record NZ_BAAAGU010000021.1, read on the forward strand.
GACCTTCGCACCTCGGAGCTTGACCTCAACATTGCTTGAGGTTCTACGTTCGGCTCCATGAGCATGGAGACCACAGCGTGGACACAGTTGCACAGCGTCCTGAACGCACAGGAACGCCGCCCCCTCGCACGGGTGACATTGCGCCGCATCGGCGGCTTCGCCCGCCCGCACCGCCGCCGCATCGCCCTGTTCGTGCTGCTGGGCTCGGCGACCGCACTGCTCGCCGTCGCCACCCCGCTGCTCGCCGGCAGCGTCGTCGACACCATCGTCTCCGGCGGGGACGAGCAACGGGTCGTCCAACTGGCTCTGCTCATCGCCCTGATCGCGGTGGCCGAGGCGGCGCTCGGCATCCTCGGCCGCCGGCTGTCGGCGAGCCTCGGCGAAGACCTCATCCTCGATCTGCGCACGGCCGTCTTCGACCATGTGCAGCGCATGCCCGTAGCGTTCTTCACACGCACTCGTACGGGAGCGCTGGTCTCCCGGCTCAACAACGACGTCATCGGAGCCCAGCGGGCCTTCAGCAACACCCTGTCCACCGTGGTGAGCAACATCGTCACCCTGCTGCTCACCCTCACCGTCATGCTCGCCCTGTCCTGGCAGATCACCCTGATCGCGCTGGTGCTGCTGCCGGTGTTCGTGATCCCGGCCCGGCTGATGGGCCGCCGCATGGCGCGCATGCAGCGCGAGGCCGCCACCCTCAACGCCGCCATGGGCACCCGGATGACCGAGCGGTTCTCCGCGCCCGGCGCCACCCTGGTCAAGCTGTTCGGCCGGCCCGAGGAGGAGTCGCGGGAGTTCGCGGTGCGCGCCCGCCGGGTCCGCGACATCGGCGTCCGCACGGCCACCGCCCAGTCGGTGTTCATCACCGCCCTCACCCTGGTCTCCGCGCTCGCCCTGGCCCTGGTCTACGGGCTCGGCGGCTGGTTCGCGCTGCGCGGCGCCCTCGACCCGGGCGCGGTCGTCTCGCTGGCGCTGCTGCTCACCCGCCTGTACGCGCCGCTGACCTCGCTCGCCGGGGCGCGCGTGGAGGTGATGAGCGCCCTGGTGAGCTTCGAGCGCGTCTTCGAAGTCCTTGACCTGAGGCCCCTGATCGAGGAGAAGCCCGGCGCCCGTGACGTCCCGGAGGGCCCGGTGTCCGTCGAGTTCGACGACGTCCGCTTCGCCTACCCGTCCGCCGACAAAGTCTCCCTCGCCTCCCTGGAGGAGGTCGCCTCCCTCGACACCCGGGGCGGCGCCGAGGTGCTGCACGGCGTCTCCTTCCGCGCCGAACCCGGGCAGACCGTCGCCCTCGTCGGCTCCTCCGGCGCCGGCAAGTCGACCATCGCCCAGCTGCTGCCCCGCCTCTACGACGTGGACTCGGGCGCGGTACGGGTCGGCGGTGTCGACGTGCGCGACCTGACCGCCGCCTCCTTGCGCGACACCCTCGGCATGGTCACCCAGGACGGTCACCTCTTCCACGACACCGTGCGCGCCAACCTCCTCCTCGCCCGCCCGGAGGCGAGCGAGGAGGAGCAGTGGGACGCGCTGCGCCGCGCCCGCCTCGACGACCTCGTACGGTCCCTGCCCGACGGCCTGGACACCGTGGTCGGCGAACGCGGCTACCGGCTCTCCGGCGGCGAACGCCAGCGCATGACCATCGCCCGGCTGCTGCTTGCCCGCCAGCGGGTCGTCATCCTCGACGAGGCCACCGCCCACCTGGACAACACCTCCGAGGCGGCCGTCCAGGAGGCGCTCACCGAGGCCCTTCAGGGCCGGACCGCGCTGGTGATCGCCCACCGGCTGTCCACCGTGACGGCCGCCGACCTGATCCTCGTCGTCGAGGACGGCCGGGTGGTCGAACGCGGCACGCACACCGAGCTGCTGGCGGCGGGCGGCCGCTACGCCGAGCTGTACCGCACCCAGTTCGCCCGGCAGCCGGCCGGCGACGGGGCGGAGAAGGCACCGCTGGCCGCCTGACCGCCAGGCGATCCGGGCGAGTTCCGCACCCGGCGCCGGCACGTCGGCGGGGCGAGCACGCGCGTTTCACAGGCGTACGGCACCCCGCCGACCGGGTCACTGCCCTTGGCCGGTGCCTCCGTCCCGGCCCTTCGGGTGCCGGCCGGCACCGGCCTTCGGGCGCCCGGACCCGGCCCGGCCACGGCCGCCCCTGCCCTTGCCGTGCTGGAGGGCGTCGAGCTCGACGGCCAGCGGCGAGGCGGTCAGCACCGACGAGTACGTGCCCACCCCGATGCCGATCAGCAGGGCGAGCGCGAAGTCGGTGAGCGACTCACCGCCGAGCACCGCCAGCGCCGCCAGGATGAAGATCACGCCGATGCCCGTGTTGACCGTGCGCGGCACCGTCTGCAGGATCGCCAGGTTCACGGACTGCGCCATCGGCCTCTTGCGGTCCTTGGCCAGCAGTTCCCGCACCCGGTCGAAGACCACGACCGAGTCGTTCACCGAGTAGCCGATCACCGTCAGCAGCGCCGCCAGGAACACCCCGTCGATCGGCTTGCCCAGCCAGGCGAAGATTCCGGTGAGGATCACCACGTCGTGAGCGAGCGCGGCCACCGCCGACGTGCCGAACACCCAGCGGAACCGCACGGCGAGATACAGCAGCTGGGCGCCGAGGGCCAGGCCCAGCGCGATCAGCGCGTTGCGGCGCAGCTCCTCGCCGAGGCTCGGGCCGATCAGCTCGTCGCGCACCTTCTCCGCGCCGCCGCCCACCTCGGCGATGGCCTCGGCGACCTCGGCCGCCTCGGTGTTGCTCAGCTTCTCGGTGCGCACGGTGAGCTGGTTGTCGCCCGAGGACTGCACCACCGCCTGCGGGAAGCCCGCGTCGGCCAGGGCGTCGCGCGCCCGGTCCGGGTCGACGGCGGTGGAGGTCGAGTACTCGATCAGCCGGCCGCCGGTGAACTCGACCCCGAAGTTCAGCCCGCGCACCACCATGCCCGCGCCGGCCAGCAGCAGCACCACGGCGGACACCGCGAGCCAGCGGCGCGGCCGGCGCATCAGCTGCGGGTCACGGCGCGTCAGGTACTCGCGGACCCGGCCGAGAGAGGCCAGACCGGTCAGCTGCGGACGGCGGTACACCGAGCGCCGCGACACCGCGAACTCTGCCAGCACCCGCGTGATCACCAGGGCGCTGATCATCGAGGCGACCACACCGATGCCGAGGGTGACGCCGAAGCCCTTCACCGGTCCGGAGGCGAGCAGGAACAGCAGCACCGCCGCGATCAGCGTGGTGATGTTGGAGTCGGCGATCGCGCTGAACGCTCCCTTGAATCCGGCGGTCAGCGCCGAGCGGCTGCTGGGCCGGTTCCGCCTGCCGTACTCCTCGCGCGCCCGCTCGAAGACCAGCACATTGGCGTCGACGGCCATACCGATCGCCAGCACGAAACCGGCAAGGCCCGGCAGGGTGAGCGTCGCGCCGAGCGCCGCCAGGGCCGCGTAAGAGATCACGCCGTAGCAGGCCAGCGCCACCGTGGCCAGGAAGCCCAGGAGCCGGTAGACCACGATGATGAACAGCGCGGTCAGGGCGGTGCCCACGACGGCCGCCCAGGCGCTCGCCTCGATGGCCTCCGCGCCCAGCGTCGGGCCCACGGTCCGCTGCTCCACCGTCTCCACCGGCACCGGCAGCGCACCGCCCTCGATCAGCAGCGCCAGCTCGCGCGCCTCGTCGCTGGAGAAGGAGCCGGTGATCTGCGTGGAGCCGCCGGTGATGCCGACGTTGCAGGCGACGGACGGCTCGACCTGCGGCGAGGAAATGATCTTGTTGTCGAGCACGATCGCGACCCGGCGCCGCGGATCGCCGGGCGGGTTGCAGGCGGCCTCGCCGGTCAGCCGGGCCCACTTCTTGTCGTCCTCGAAGTCCACGGCGACATGCCAGCCGGCGCCGCCCTGCTGGTCGAAGCGGGCCTCGGCGCCCTCGACGTCGGTGCCGGTGAGCGCGGCCGGGCCGAGCCTGAGCCGCTGCCCCTGCTCGTCGGGCAGGGTGCGCTCGCCCTTCTCCTTCGGCGCGTCGGGGCCGAGCACGGGGTGGACGGTGAGCTGGGCGGTGCGGCCCAGGACGTCGGCGGCCCGGCGCGGGTCCTGCACGCCGGGCAGCTCGACGATGATCCGGTTGTCACCGGAGCGGACCAGGGTGGGCTCGGCGACACCGAGCGCGTCGACCCGGCCGCGCAGCACCTCCAGCGTGCGGTCGGTGGCCTCCCCGTCGGCCCTGGCCTCGGACGTGGACCGGGTCTCCAGCACGATCTGCGTGCCGCCGCGCAGATCCAGACCGAGTTTCACGGGGACGGTGACGGCGATGAACACGGCCGCGGCCATCACGGCCAGTGCGAACAACGCCCGGAAGCGGGCGGGACGTTTCACGTGATGCCTCCAGCAGGCGGGCCGCGGCTCTCACGGGCGGCGCGGCGGTGAGGAGTTGTGGGCTCTCAGGTGCTGGAGGCGGCGGGCGGTGCCCGGCCGAGGTCACCGGGCAGATGTGCGGCGTCGGGCGGTGCGTTGCCGTGCACCGGCGCGGGCGGCGCCGGCCGCGGCGGGATCGCGGGCGTGTACGGGGGAGTGAACAGCAGCGGCCCGGCCGGCACGCTCCGCTCACCGGCGTCGCGCTGCGGCCGGAGGGGAACGGGGGAGGAGCCGACGTAGGCCTCGTCCGCGGCCGGCCGCGCACCGGACGGGTCCGCCGAGGGGGCGTACGTGGCGGGCGGCCCGGGCGCACCGGATCCGGCGGGGGTGGACGAGGCGGCGGCGCCCGGCGCGAGGATCAGCAGCAGGCAGGCCAGGGTGGCGACGGCGGCCACCGCGCCCCGGGGCCACCGGGCGGCGACGGCCACCGGAGCACTCCGGGGGCACCGGGCGGCGGCCACCCCTGGGTGCCGGGACCACCGGAGGGCGGGCCCCGGCCTCAACCCGTACCGCTGCCCGGTCAAGGCTCCACCAGCCCGGCGCGGATGGCGTAGCGGGTCAGCTCCAGGCGGTCCCGCAGGCCCAGCTTGTTCAGCAGGTTCTCCCGGTGCCGCTGCACCGTCTTGACACTGATGAACAGCAGCTCGGCGATCTCCCGCGAGGAATGGCCCTCGGCGACGAGCTTCAGCACCTCCTCCTCACGCGGCGTGAGCAGCTGCTCGGGCGCCTCCTCACCGTGCCGCACCCGGTCGAGGTAGGTGCGGATCAGCGCGGTCACCGCCCCCGGGTAGAGGAACGGCTCGTCACGCATCGCCGCCCGGCAGGCGGCCACCAGATCCCGGTCGGCGACCGACTTCAGCACATAGCCGACCGCGCCGACCTTGAGCGCCTGGAACAGGTACTGCTCGTTGTCGTGCATGGTCAGCATCAGGATCCGCAGGCCCGGCTTCAGCGACGCCAGTTCCCGCGCGGCCTGCAGCCCCGTCAGCCGGGGCATGGCGATGTCCAGCACGGCCAGATCGGCCTCGTGCTCGCGGGCCAGGGCGATCGCCTCCGCACCGTCCCCGGCCTCGGCGACGACCTCCAGGTCCGGCTCCCGGTCGAGGATGAGCCGCACGCCGCGCCGCACCAGGGCATGGTCGTCGGCGAGCAGAATCCTGATCGGCGAGGTGCCGGCGCCCTGGGCGCCGGGCGATGGGTGCTGAGTCATGACTGCTTCCTGGGGACGGGCACGGTCAGCCGGATCCTGGTTCCGGCGGGAGTGGTTCCGGCGGGAGTGGTTCCGGCGGGAGCCGCAGGGACGATGTCCAGTGTGGCCCCGACGAGCAGGGCACGTTCACGCATGCCGCGGATGCCGGCGCCCTCCTGGGCGGCACCGATGCCGCGGCCGTCGTCGCTCACCTCCAGCACGACACCCCCGCCGTCGCCGCGGAGGCTCACCTCGACGTTCTGCGCCTCGGCATGCCGGGCCGCGTTGGTCAGCCCCTCCTGCGCCACCCGGTAGATCACCAGTTCCGTCTCCCGGTCCAGCGCGGGCAGATCGGCGTCGAAGCTGCGGCGAACCCGCAGGCCCGTATGGGTGGCGAACTCGGTGGCGAGCGAGGTGACGGCGCTGACCAGACCGAGGTCGTCCAGCACCCCCGGCCTCAGCCGGCGCACCAGGCGGCGGACCTCGTCCAGGCTCTCCCGGGTGATCTCCTGCACCTGCCGCAGATCGGCCCGCAGCGGATCCGGTGCCTCGTCGGCGGCCCGCTCCAGCGCCAGCAGCACCGCCGTCATGCTCTGCCCGACCTCGTCGTGCAGCTCCTGCGCGATGCGCCGCCGCTCGGACTCCTGGGCGAGCAGGGCGCGGGCGCTGCTCGCGGCGCGCTCGCCCTCCAGCCGCTCCAGCATCGCGTTGAACGTGGAGACCAGCTCCGCGACCTCGCCGCCGCCGCGCACCGGCAGCCGCTGCCCCGGACGCAGCAGGTCGACGGTGGTCATCAGCCGGGTCACCCGGTCCAGCGGGGCGAGACCGATGCGCAGCAGCGCCGCGTTGGCGACCAGCATCACCACCAGCCCGCCCACCAGGATCACCGCCTCCGTCAGCAGCACCGGAACGGACACGGTCACCGGAGCCCACAGCAGCAGCGCGGTGGCCATACCCAGCACCACCGCGTTGAGGCCGAAGATCCGCCAGTACAGGGACACGGAGGTCACGCCTTCCTCACACTCGTCTGCCTCTACTGTCGGTCACCGCGCCGAACGGTGCGGCCACGGCCCCCTGCTCTGGCGATCACCGGCCAGCGTGCCCGGGGTCCCGGCTCCCCGTCGATGGGGTGCGCACCCCATTTCCGGCGGACCGCGTCGCCCAGGCCGGGCGGGGTGGGTCGGACGACCCCGCACAGATGGGTACCTCGGCCCATGGGTTCCGCACCCGGAACGGGTCATGGTGAGGACATCCACTCGTATGCCGACCCTGGAGGACCCTGTCATGTCGCTCGACGTGCCCCGCACCGAACCGCGCCCCGGCCACACCGCCGCCGAGGAGATCCGCCGGCGCCTGGAGCACGCGCGCAGCACGCGGCTGGCCCAGCTCAAGGCACTCGACCAAGAAACGGCGAGTCCCGACGATCCGCTCACCGCACACCAGCGCGAGGCGATCGAGAGCGCGCTCCAGGAGATCGAACAGGCCCTCGCCCGCCTCGACAACGGCACGTACGGGATCTGCGAGGGCTGCGGCAAGCCGGTGCCGCCGGAGCGCCTGGAGATCCTGCCCTACACCCGCCACTGCGTCACCTGCCGCCGCCGCGCGGCCTGACCGGCGTCCCCGTCCCGCGTCGTCCCCGTCCCGCGTCAGGGGTGAAATGGTGTCTCCTCACACGCTGTCCGGCCAGGAGGCCGGTGCCGACCACGCCGGCCTCACGCCCGAGGACCTCGCGGCCCTGCGCGAGAGCCTCAACGAGCAGCGGCTCTTCCGCCGGGAGCAGCTGCGGCAGTTCGCCCGCGCCGGGTCCCCGCCCGGCGGTGGGCGCGACGGGGAGGGGCCCGGCCACGGCGAGGTCCGCGCCCAGCTCGCCGCCTCCGCCCGCATGGTCCTCGCCGACGTCGAGGCCGCGCTGGCCCGCATGGACGCCGGCACGTACGGCGGCTGCCATCTGTGCCGCCGTCCCGTGGAGCGGGAACGGCTGCGGATCGTGCCGCAGGCCCGCTACTGCGGCCGCTGCCAGCAGGTTCGGGAGGCGGCCCGATGACCGTGCCCCGGGCGCTGAGGGCGGCCGGACCCGACGCGGTCCGGCCGCCCCGGCGCCGTGGGCCGGCCGTCGCCCTCGACCTGGGCAGCGCCCGCACCCGGGCGTGGATCGCCGGGCGGGGCATCGTGCTCGACGTGCCCACCGTGACCTTCCCGGGCGGCGGCGCGGCGCACCCCGTCCAGCGCGGCACCATCGTCGACCCGGCGGGCGCCGCCCGGATGCTCGACCGGCTGCTCGGCCACCGGCTGCCCCGCTTCGGCCGGCCCCTGGTCGTCGTCACCACGCCCGCTCTCGGCGGACCGGACTTCCGCACCGCGGCCCGCACGGCCGCCGAGGTCCTCCGCCCGCGCGAGGTGCTGACCGTCCCCGGGGCGCGAGCGGTGGCCGTGGCCGCCGGCGCCGACGACAACCGGCCGCTGCTGGTGGTGGACATCGGCGCGCATCTCACCGAGGCCGTGCTGCTCGCCGGCGGCGCGGTGACCGACGCGCGCCGCACGGCGCTGGGCACCGCCGACCTGGCCGACGGCACACCACCCGGGCAGGTCACCGACGCGGTCGTCGACATGGTGACCGGGATGCTGCGCCAGGACCGCACCGCGCGTACCCGCACCGCCCTGCGCCGGGGCGTCCTGCTGGCCGGCGGAGGCGCCCTGCGCCCCGACATCACCCATGCCCTCCCGGCCCGTCTGGGCTGCCCGGTGAGCCCGGTACCGTCCCCGCACACCGCCGCGGTCCGGGGCGCCGCGAGCCTGGCCGGCCACCTGCGGCGCCGGCCGCCGGACGAGGCCCGCGACCATTCCTCCGCACCGGGGCACGACCTGCATTCCCTCGAGGAGCCTTGACGTGACGGGCCATCCCCGACCGCCCCAGCCGCCCCCCGGCCCGCCCCCGCGCGTGGCGCTGTGGCGCATGCGCACCCTGCGGCGCAACAGCCTGCGCCGCCGCACCGACGTGATCCGCGCCTGGGCCGGCATCGTCCTGCTCCTCGTCGTGCCGGCGGCGGCACCGGTGGCCGCCCTCCTGGTGGGCGACGCGGCGATGCGGCACTACGAGGACACCGCACGGCACCAGCGGGAGACCCGGTACCAGGCGACCGCGACCCTCACCCGGGATGCCCCGCGCCACCCCGAACCGGGCTCGGAGGAGGAGAAGGAGACCCGCTACCCGGTGGAGGTCCGCTTCATCACCCGGGAGGGCCGCACCCGCACCACCCGCACCGAGGTACGGCCGGGGCTGCCCGCCGGCAGCAAGGTGCGCATCTGGGTCGGCGCCGACGGCGAGGCCACCGAACCGCCGATGTCGCGTGGGCAGATCCGCAGCCGGGGCATGGGCTGGGGGCTGCTCGCCGCCATCGGCGTCGCGCTCGGCGGAGCCGCCGCGCACGCCGCGACCGTCCTCGCCCTGCACCGCCGCAACCTCGCCGCCTGGGACGCCGCCTGGGCCGAGACCGCACCCCGCTGGACGACCCCCACCTGAGGCCCGCCGGCCCACAGGCGCCCGCGGCGCCCTCCGGAGCCCGCCGCGCGCACCGGGAGCCGCTCCGTGCCGAACACGGCATCAAGACAGCGTAAAGATTGCCGGACTCCGGCAATGTGCCACGACCTGCCCGTGTGCCAGGATGCGCGCACGGGGGTTGTCGACGACAGGGGGCCCTGAATGAACTGGTTCTTGGGGCTCGGTATCGCCGGACTCGTGCTGCTGGCGCTCTCGCTGATCTTCGACGGGCTTCTGGAGGGCCTGCTCGACGGTGCCCTGGACGGCCTGTTCGACGGGTGGCTCTCTCTTCCGGTCGTCGCCGGTTTCGTGTCCATGCTCGGCTTCGGCGGGGCCGTCGCACTGGCGACCACGGGCGTCGGGCCCGCCGGTGCCACCGCGATCGGTGTGCCGGCGGGGATCGGTGCCGCCTGGCTGACGCTGAGGTTCACCCGGGTGCTGATGCGGGACGACCCGGCCGCCACGCCGCGCGGCGGCGATCTCGTCGGCAGCCCGGGCTCCGTGGTCACCGCCATCCCGGCGGACGGCTACGGCGAAGTGCTGGTCCACCTCGCCGGGCAGCCGCTGAAGCTGGCCGCCAAGTGCTCGGTGCCCGTGGACCGCGGCGCCGAGGTCTGGGTGGAGTCGTCCCCGACGCCCACCTCCGTGGTGGTCCGCCCGGTCGAACGCTGACCGGGCACGGCGCCGCCTGACCGCATTTCCACACCCCCGTACGTCATGTCGTTCCGATGCGCCGTCCCCAAGGGAGGGCTGAAGGGGATATACACATATGAGCCCAGTACTGATCGCCGCGGCCGGCGCGGTCGTCCTCGTCGTCCTGCTGGCCCTCGTGGTCATCACCCGCTACAAGGTCGCCGGCCCCAGTGAGGCGTTCATCGTCACCGGCCGGCGCGGCAAGAAGGCCACCGACCCGGAGACCGGCCGGGTCTTCACCGACAACAGCGGCCAGAAGGTCGTGGTCGGCGGCGGCGTCTTCGTCGTGCCGTTCGTCCAGCAGAAGTTCACCCTCGACCTGTCCAGCCGGCACATCCCGGTGGCCGTCCGCGGCGCGGTCACGCTGCGCGGCGTCAAGGCCAACCTGGAGGGCGTCGCCATCGTCAAGGTCGGCGGCACCGAGGACTCCATCCGCGCCGCCGCCCAGCGCTTCCTGATGCAGCAGGAGGGCATCGTCGGCTTCACCCAGGAGGTGCTCTCCGGCGCCCTGCGCTCCATCGTCGGGCGCATGTCGGTGGAGGACATCATCCGTGACCGTGCCGCCTTCGCCGGCCAGGTCGCGGAGGAGGCCGAGGCCAGCCTGTCCGGGCAGGGCCTGGTGCTGGACGCCTTCCAGATCCAGGACATCTCCACCGAGGGCTCCTACCTCGAGGACCTGGGCCGGCCCGAGGCCGCCCGCGCCAAGCAGGAGGCCGACATCGCCGAGGCCGAGGCCCGGCGCGCCTCCGAGCAGGCCCGGCTCAAGGCCGAGGAGGAGATCGCCATCGCCCAGCGCACCTTCGCGCTGAAGCAGGCCGAGATCAAGGCGGAGACCGACGAGGCCGCCGCCCGCGCCAACGCCGCCGGACCGCTCGCCGAGGCGGCACGGCAGCAGGAGATCCTCCAGGAGCAGGAGAAGGTCGCCCAGCGGCAGGCCGAGCTGACGGACCGTGAGCTGGACACCAAGGTCCGCAAGCCCGCGGACGCCGCCCGTTACCAGGCCGAGCAGGAGGCCGAGGCCCGCCGCATCGCCGCGGTCAAGGAGGCCGAGGCGGCCGCCGAGCGGGCCAGGCTCACCGGTGAGGGCGAGAAGGCCCAGCGCGCCGCGCTCGCCGAGGCGGTGCGCATCGAGGGTGACGCGGAGGCCGCGGCCATCGCCGCCAAGGGCGCGGCGGAGGCCGAGGCCATGCAGAAGAAGGCCGACGCCTTCGAGCGCTACGGCGACGCGGCGGTGCTGCAGATGCTGGTGGAGGTGCTGCCGCAGGTGGTCGGCAAGGCCGCCGAGCCGCTGGCCGCGGTGGACAAGATGACCGTGATCTCCACGGACGGCGCCGGTCAGCTCCCGCGCACGGTCGCCGACAACGTCGCCCAGGGCATGGAACTGCTCAGCTCCACCACGGGCGTCGACCTCGCCGAGCTGCTCAAGGGCCTGGCTGCCCGCAGCGGTGCGCAGCCCAACGGCAAGGTGCCGATCAGCGAGTGACGCCCCGTCACTCACACAGGGTTGGGTAAAGCTGCGGCGCTGCGACGGACATCGCAGCGCCGCACGTCTGCTCTCCGACGGCTTTCAGAGGCTCGCCGCGTGGTCGGGCACGTAGGTGCGCAGGTCGCGGGGCGAGCGCTGGTAGCCGGTGGACTCCGGGCGCTCCGGCAGCTCCAGCACCGCGGGCGGCACCTCGTGGTAGGGCACGGAGTCCAGCAGATGGGCGATCATGTTGATCCTGGCCCGCCGCTTGTCGTCGCTCTCCACCACGTACCACGGCGCCTCGGCGATGTCGGTGTGCACCATCATGGTGTCCTTGGCCCGCGAGTAGTCCTCCCAGCGCGTGATCGACTCCAGGTCCATCTCCGACAGCTTCCAGCGCCTGAGCGGATCCTCCAGCCGGCGCCGGAACCGCTCCTGCTGCTCGGTGTCGCTCACCGAGAACCAGTACTTGCGCAGCAGGATCCCGTCCTCCACCAGCATCCGCTCGAAGATCGGGCACTGGCGCAGGAACAGCTCGTACTCCTCCTTGGTGCAGAAGCCCATGACGTGCTCCACGCCGGCCCGGTTGTACCAGCTGCGGTCGAACAGCACGATCTCCCCGGCGGCCGGCAGATGCTCCACGTACCGCTGGAAGTACCACTGGGTGCGCTCCCGCTCCGTGGGTCGGGGGAGCGCGGCGACCCGCGCGACCCGGGGATTGAGGTGCTCGGCGACCCGCTTGATGGTGCCGCCCTTGCCGGCCGCGTCCCGCCCCTCGAACACCACGACCAGCCGGGCGCCCTCCGCCCGCACCCACTCCTGGAGCTTGACCAACTCGATCTGCAGCCGCAGCAGTTCCTTCTCGTACACCTTGCGCGGCAGCTTCGCCGCCTTCTCGCCGCCCATGCCCGCACCGTACTGACCGGCGGACCCGGCCGCACCCGGACGCAACCGGTACCGGTCGGCGGACCCGGCACCCGCACGGCCCGCGCCACGCGCACCAGGGCGGCCCGCGCCACGCGCACCAGGGCGGCTCCGCCCCGGAAGCCCTACGGCACCCCCAGCTCGAACAGCGCGTACCCCGCGTACGAGCCGGACGCCAGGGCCGCCGTGCCGAGGACCGTGGCCAGCGAGGGCCAGCGCAGCCGGCGCATGGCCAGGGCCAGCGGGATGAACAGGGGGAACAGCGGGAGCAGGTAGCGCGAGACATTGCCGAAGTACTGCTGGGTGCCCATCACCATCAGATACGACAGCACCGTGTAGACCACGAGCACCACCGGCGGCCGCAGCCGCACCAGCAGCACCGTCAGCACCGGGACCAGCAGCACCACCGCGACGCCGATCATGTCCTCGAACGGCATCGCGAAGTGGTAGTCGGTGCGGCCCACGGCCACCGAGGTGAGCACGTCGAGGGTGTGCCGGCCGTAGTCGAACTTGTGGGCCCACGCCCCGTCCTGCAGCTTGCTGTACCCGTTCCAGTCGCCCATGCGGTAGCCGACCCAGCCGAGATAGCCGGCCGTGCCCAGCGGGGCGATCGCCACCGCGAGCAGCGGCCGGCGCCAGTTCTCCCGCCGCCACACCTCGGCCAGCCCGGCCACGGCGAGCGCGGCGACCAGGGTGACCGCGGTGGGGCGGGCGAGCCCCGCGGTGAAGGTCAGCACGCCCGCGGTGAGCCAGCGGCGGGTCATCACCGCGTAGCAGGCCCAGGCGGCGAGCGCGGTGTACACCGACTCCGAGTACACCGCCCACTCCGCACCCGATCCCGGCCACACCGCCCACAGCCCGACCGCGACCAGACCGGTCCGGGGCCCGCCCAGCCGGGCGGTGACGGCGTGGATGCCGAGCGCCGCGACGAAGGAGAAGACGACGGAGACGGCCATGCCGGAGCCGTACGGGCCGAGCCCGGTGACCGCCGGGACCAGCTTCATCAGCGCCGGGTAGAGCGGGAAGAACGCCGCCGAGTTGCCCTTCAGGGTGATCATGCCGGTGGCGCCCGGCACCGGCTCGAGGGCCGGGTCGTAGCCGTGCAGGACGATCTGCTGGTACCACCAGCCGTCCCAGCTGCCCAGCACGTCCCAGGTGTGCTCGCCCCCGCCGAACCGCGGATGCTTCTCCCGGAAGTCCCCGGCCGCGTCCAGCAGGTACATGAAGACCGCGAACCCTGCCAGCTTGAGCACGCCGTACATGGCGAGGACCGGGCCGTACCGGGCGGCGGCCCGCCGCCACCGCTCGTGCCGGCCGGGCGGCGCGGGGCGCGGCAGCACCGGCCAGGCCGTCGTGACCTGCGGCTCGGGCGGCGAGGCGGGGGAGGGCGGCGAGGAGGGCGAGGAGGCCGAGGAAGAGGGCGAGGAGGTCGAGGAGGGTGAGGACGGCGAGGGCGGCGTCGGGTCGGTCCGGCTGGTCCCGGCGGTGCTCATGAGGCGGAGGCTCCTGTCGTGCGGCGGGAGCGGTGGCCCGGGAACACCCAGGCCCGCAGGAGGAGGAAGCGCAGCAGGGTGGCGGCGAGGTTGGCGGCGACCAGCGTCACCAGCTCCACCCGGGCACCGGCGTCCGGCGCGGTGTGGTGGAGGGCGGCGAGCGAACCGCTGGTGAGGGCGAGGCCCACCAGGAACGCGGCCAGACCCTTGAGCTGGTGGCGCAGCACCCCGCCGCGCCCCCGCACCCCGAAGGTGAGCCGCCGGTTGGCCGCCGTGTTGGCGATGGCACTGGCCAGCAGGGCGATCGCATTGGCGGCCTGGGCGCCGGCCAGGGGCCGCAGGGAGGTGAACAGCAGCAGGTAGAACAGCGTGCTGGCCACCCCGACCACGGCGAAGCGGAGCAGCTGCGGCACCAGCGCGGGCGGCAGCTCCGGGCCGTCCCCGCCCAGCGTGCCGGTGCGGCGCAGCGCGGTCAGCGGCAGCCGGCCCCCGGCCAGCGCACGGCCCAGCCGGGCCATCCCGCGCAGGTCCGCCAGCGCGGTGGCCAGGATGTCCACCCGGCTGTCCGGGTCGTCCACCCAGTCGACCGGCACCTCGTGGATGCGCAGGCCCGCGCGCTCGGCTATCACCAGCATCTCGGTGTCGAAGAACCACTCCCGGTCCTCCACCAGCGGCAGCAGCCGCTCCGCGACGTCCCGCCGCACCGCCTTGAAGCCGCACTGCGCGTCGGAGAAGCCCACCGCCAGAGTGCCGCGCAGCAGGCCGTTGTAGCAGCGGGAGATGAACTCCCGCTTCGGTCCGCGCACCACCCGCGAGCCGCGGGCCAGCCGGGTGCCGATCGCGATGTCCGAGTGCCCGGAGATCAGCGGCGCCACCAGCGGCAGCAGCGCCGCGAGATCGGTGGACAGGTCCACGTCCAGATAGGCGAGCACCGGGGCGCCGGAGCGGGACCAGGCGGTGTGCAGGGCCCGGCCGCGCCCCTTGTCGGCCAGCCGGATCCACTCGGTGCCGGGCAGCTCCCCGGCCAGCCGGGCGGCGATCAGCGGCGTGCGGTCGGTGCTGGCGTTGTCCGCGATGGTGATGCGGAAGGAGTAGGGGAACGTTTCGCCGAGGTGGGCGTGGAGCCGCCGCACGCACGGCTCCAGATCGTTCTCCTCGTTGTGCACCGGCACGACGACGTCCAGGACGGGCCCGGTGTGCAGGGCGGGCAGCGGCGCACGGCGCGGAAGGGCCACCAGGGCGGCGCTCGCGGCGGATGTGCGGCGGCCGGCCGGTGCCGACCGCCTCGCGGTTCTCATGGTGGGTTCACGGTCTCTTTCCGGCGCCGGCGGGACAGGGCCCCGGGAGGGGGCTGCCGAGCGGCGCCACGGGCGGTCATCGGGACGCACGAGGCCCCGGTACCGGAGCGGAGTCATCCGGTACTCACGGGTGTGCGCGATCGGGGTGTGAGGAGGTGCCTGTGGCCGCTATCCGCTGTCGGCCGACTCCGGGCCGGGCGGCCCGCCGGAGAGCCGCGCGGACCGGGAGGCCGACTGGGAGGCCCCGTCCGGCGGCGGAGGTGTCGTCCCGGCACCCTCGGTGGGGGAGGGCGGCAGGGAGGTCGGAGTGCGGCCGTCGCCGGGCAGGGACGTGCCCGCCCCCGACGAGTCCGGCGGCGGCGAGGTGCTGGGATCGGCGGGCGGCACCGATGCGGTGGGGCTGGGCGGGGCCGAGGGCGCCGAGGGCGTGGTCGCCGGGAGAGGCTGCCGGTCCTCGGGCCGTGACCCGTCGTTCAGCGCGGGCAGCAGCGCGAGGCCGATGCCGATACCGGTCACCGCGAGCGCGGACCCGCCGGCCCGCCACAGCATCCGGGCGCGGCGGCGGGAGCGGATGCCGGCGTAGAGGCGCTGCTGCTGGTCGGGGCCGTAGGGGCTCGGGCGGTGGGAGTCGCGCATCATGCGGGCCAGCTCCCGCTCGAAGTCGTCCATCGCTTCTCCCCTCACCCCAGGTGCCTGACCGTGCCGGACAGGATCTGCCGCAGGCGTGCCACCCCGCGCGAGGCGTGCGACCGGGCCGTGCCCACCGGGCACCCGAGGGCCTCGGCCACCTGGGCCTCCGACAGGTCCTCGCAGTACCGCAGCACCACCGCCGCCCGGTGCTTCGGCGGCAGCAGCGCCAGCGCGGCCTCCAGCCGTGAGCGTTCGGCCACGGCCGCGGACAGGTCGCCCGGTCCGGGCCGGTCGGGCAGCCGCTCCACGGGGCGCTCGCCCCACCAGCGCCGGCGCGCCGAGCGGGCGGCCATCCGCACCAGCACCTGGCGGACGTACGCCTCCGGGGCCTGCTCGGCGATCCTCGGCCAGGCGAACCACAGCTTCACCAGGGCCTCCTGGACCAGGTCCTCGGCCCGCTGCCGGTCCCCTCCGGTCAGCAGCCGGGCGACATGGAGCAGCGACGACCAGCGGGCGGCCACGAACGCGTCGAAGCCGTCGACCCCCCACCGCTCCATCCCAGCCCCCGTGTCCGGCAAACCCTTGCACCCCTGACAAAGACTCTCGGCCCCCCGAAACGATGCACCGAAACGGTGTGATCCAGGTCACCTCGGACATGCGAAAGGGCGGGCCGTGCGGCCCCCACCCGCGCCGTTCATGCAGATGGAGGCCGCACGCCCCGCCCTCTCGGCGAGCGCGGCAGTGCTTCAGGTCGGTCGGGCCGCGTACGTTGCGCGGCCTACGTGCGGTACGGCCGCATCCCTGAGGGGCGGGGGGAACTGCGCGACCAGCCACCGCGTACCCGCAGGCGCCAAGTCACCGCAGTTCCCCGCCCCGTGGGCGCCCGCCTCACCGGCCGCTCAGCGTGCGCCCGGCCCACCGCTGCCGAAGCCGCCGCTGCTCCCCTCGTCCCACCGGGGCCGCTCCTGCGCGGCGCCGGTGCGAGTGCCGGAGTTGCCCCGGCCCTTCATCTCGTGCGGGGTCAGCCGGCCCTCACCGGTCGGCATCTCATCGGGCTCCCGGTCCTCCCGTACCTCCCGGACCGGACCCCCCTCCGGCATCCGCGGCTGCTCCTCGGGGCCCGGCCGTACACGTCCGGCCTGCCGGACCCGCCGGCTGCCGAAGGCGAAGGCGCCGATCAGCAGGGCCACGACCACGGCCGCCGCCACCACCATCCCGATGCCGAGGGCTCCGCGCCCGGCGGCGAGGTCGGCCGTCTGGATCCATGAGGTGTTCGTCGTGCGGCGCGGGTATCCCCGGACGGGCCGGTGAACCAGCCGGGAAAACCGGGCGGAACCCGGACACCAAGGGGTTTGGCCATGAGGGACCCCGGCTACTCGCGCTGTGTGACGACCACATCGCAGGAGGAGCTGTTCCGGTTCCTCGAGGACCGTTTCGCCTGCGCCCAGGCGTGCACCGAGACCGCCAGGGCGTGCGCACTGCGGGCGAGCCTCGTGGATCCGGGCGGCACCGAGAACCAGGAACTCGTACGACGCAAGGGCATCATGTGCGCCGAGGTGTGCGACGCCACCTGCCGCGTGCTGTCCGAACAGAACCAGGTGGACGAGGACACCATCCGGGTCCAGGTCGAGTGGTGCCGCCAGGTTGCCCTGGAGAGCGCGCACGTCTTCGACCGGCAGCCGGGAGCGGAGCAGACCGCCGAGGCCTGCCGCGCTTGCGCCCGGGCCTGCACGGATTTCCTCGCCGTCCTGGCCTGACACCGCACGCGGCGACGAGGGCGCTCACCGGCGCGCCGGGCCCGGCGCGACCGGATCACCGCGTCGCGCTGAGCGACGCCCACCGAAGCGCCTGGCCCGCGCCACCGGGCCACCGCGCGCGGGGTCACCCGGGGTCACCCGGTCACCGTGCCGGCAGCGCCGCGCCCCTGCGCATCCATTCCCAAGTTCTGCAACGCGTTCTACCGTGTGCGCCGACCGGACCCGCTCTCGGGAGCCTGGAGGCGCCGTGCATCTGGACCACACGCCCGAACAGCAGCGACTGCGCACCGAACTGCGGGAGTACTTCGCCGAGCTGGTGCCCGACCAGGCGTACGCCCGGCACGCCGACCCGGCCGCGCAGAAGCGGTTCTACCGTCGGACCATCCGCCGGCTCGGCGCCGACGGCTGGCTCGGCGTCGGCTGGCCCAAGGAGTACGGCGGGCGCGGCCTGAGCGCACGGGAGCAGTTCGTCTTCTTCGACGAGGCCGCCCAGGCCGGCGTCCCGCTGCCGCTGATGGCGCTGAACACCGTGGGCCCGACGATCATGCGGTACGGCACCGACGAGCAGAAGCAGTACTTCCTGCCCCGGATCCTCTCCGGCGAGATCGACTTCGCCATCGGCTACAGCGAACCCGACGCCGGCACCGACCTGGCCGCGCTGCGCACCCGGGCGGTGCGCGAGGGTGACACCTACGTCGTCAACGGGCAGAAGATCTGGACCACCAACGGCGACACCGCCGACTGGGTGTGGCTCGCGGTGCGCACCGACCCGGACGCGCCCCCGCACAAGGGCATCACCATGCTGCTGGTGCCGACCTCCGACCCCGGCTACTCCTGCACCCTCATCAACACCCTCGCCTCGCACGACACCACGGCCGGCTACTACGAGAACGTGCGGGTACCGGTGTCGCACCGGGTCGGCGCGGAGAACGAAGGCTGGCGCCTGATCACCAATCAGCTCAACCACGAACGGGTGACCTTGGCCGCGCACGGCAGCATGGCCATCCGCGCCCTGCACGACGTCCGCCGCTGGGCGGCGCAGACCAAGCTCGCCGACGGCCGCCGGGTCGTCGACCTGCCCTGGGTGCGCCGTCTGCTGGCCCGCACCCACACCCGCCTGGAGGCGCTCAGGCTGCTCAACTGGCGGCTGGTGTCCGCCGTCGAGGACGGCACGCTCACCCCGCAGGACGCCTCCGCCGCCAAGGTCTGCGGCTCCGAGGCCCGGCGGGACGCCTACGCCTGGCTGATGGAGGTGGTCGCCGCGCCGGGCGCGCTGAAGGAGGGCTCCGCGGGGGCGGTGCTGCAAGGCGAGCTGGAACGGGGCTACCGCTCGGCGGTCATCTTCACCTTCGGCGGCGGCAACAACGAGATCCAGCGGGAGATCATCTCCTGGATCGGCCTGGGGATGCCGCGGGTGCGGAGGTAGTGCGCAGGAGCACACGGCACCGTACAAACTCGGGCGGAAGGTCGCCATACTGGACGAGCCAGGGGAGGGCACGGCTTACAGCGACGGGGGCGTGCGCAGAAGATGGGGGACACCAGGCTCATCCATGGCCGGTACCGGCTGCTGGACCTGATCGGGCGCGGCGGCATGGGCGAGGTGTGGCGGGCCCGTGACGAGTCTCTGGGGCGGCAGGTCGCGGTGAAGTGCCTCAAGCCGCTCGGCTCCGGCCACGACCAGTCGTTCGGACGGGTGCTCAGGGAGCGGTTCCGCCGCGAGGCCCGGGTGGCGGCGGCCCTGCAGCACCGGGGCATCACGGTGGTGCACGACTTCGGGGAGTCCGACGGCGTGCTCTACCTGGTGATGGAGCTGCTCCAGGGCCGCAACCTCAGCCAGCTCCTGGAGGACAACAAGCAGCATCCGCTGCCGGTCGAGCAGATCGTGGACATCGCCGAACAGGTGGCCGCCGCGCTCGCCTACACCCACGACCAGGGCGTGGTGCACCGGGACCTCAAGCCCGCGAACATCGTGCGCACCGCCGACGGCACGGTGAAGATCTGCGACTTCGGCATAGCGCGGCTGGGCCACGACATCGGCTTCACCTCCCGGCTGACCGGCACGGGCGTGGCGATGGGCACCCCGCACTACATGTCGCCGGAGCAGATCAGCGGCTCCACCGTGGACCGGCGCAGCGACCTGTACTCCTTCGGCTGCGTGCTGTACGAGATCGCCACCGGTGTGCCGCCGTTCGACCTGGACGACGCCTGGGCGGTCCTGGTCGGCCACCGCGACACCCCGCCCCGGCCGCCGCGCACCCACCGCGCCGCACTGCCCGAGCAGCTGGACCGCATCATCCTGGACCTCCTCGCCAAGGACCCGGCGGCCCGCCCGGACACCGCCCGGGAGCTGTCCCGCCGCCTGGCCGCGCTCAGAGCGGGCCCGCTCGTGGTCCCAGGGGGCGCGCGGCAGCCGGTGAGCGGGGCGGCGCCGGCGACGCAGGACCGGGCCGGCCCGCCGGGCAGAACGCGGCCCGGCTGGGCGGAGCGTGCGGCTCTCCCGCCGGGGGAGGGCCGGGTGACGGCCGGCGAGACGGATGCCGCCGCAGAGGAGCGGGCGGCCGGTGCGGCACCCGCCGCCGGCGGGCGTCGCGCGGGAACCGGCCGGCCCGCGCGCTTACCCTCCTGGACCCGCGGCATGACCACCGGGCACAAGGCCGCCGGCGGCACGCTGCGGACCACCCCGCCGGACCCCTCGGCCGGCCTGTCCGGCGAGTGGATCCCCCGCCCCGCCGCCGACCCGCGCGACGACCGCTCGGTGCCGGACGACCTGCCCACCCCGTCCCCCGAGACGCTGACCGCGCTGGCCGCCCGGCACAACGCGGGCCTGAGCCTGGGCCGGCTGGGGCGCTGGGCGGAGGCGGAGGAGGTGCACCGCGCGGTCGCCGCCGAACGCCGCCGCCTGCTCGGCCCCGAGCATCCCGACACCCTCGCCAGCCGCTACGAGGTCGCCTTCGCGCTCAGCCGCACCGGCCGCGCCGCCGAGGCGCTGCAGGAGTACAAACAGGTGGCCGAGGCCCGCATCCGCGCGCTCGGCGCCGACCACCCCGACACGCTCGCCGCCCGCCAGGAGATGGCCTACGTCCTGGCCCAGCTGGGCCGCGCCTTCGACGCCCACCAGGTCTATCTGTCGGTGCTCTCCGCCCGCGAGCGCACCATGGGCCCCGACCATCCCGACACCCTGCGCTGCCGGCACAACCTGGCCTTCAACCTCGGCCGGCTCGGCCGCCTGGAGGATTCCTGCGGCATGGCCCGCGAGGTCGCGCGGGCCCGGGCCCGGGTGCTCGGCCCCACCCATCCGGACACCCTGGTCAGCCGCTGCGAAGTCGCCTACACCCTGGGCCTGCTGGGCCGCTGGCAGGAGGCGCTGGACATCTACCGGGAGGTCGCCGAGGCGCGGGCCGCCGTCCTCGGCCCCGACCACCCCGACACGCTCGGCGCCCGCTACGAGATCGGCATCAGCCTGGGCCGCCTCGGCCACATCACCCGGGCGCTGGAGCACTACCGCGAGCTCGTCCGGGACCGCACCCGCGTCCAGGGCCCCACCCACCCCGAGACGCTGCGCGCCCGGCACGGCGTCGGCGTCAACCTCGGCCGGCTCGGCCGGTGGGAGGAGGCCCTGGCCGAGTCCCGCGAGGTGTGCGCCCTGCGGGAGAGCACCCTCGGCCCCGACCACCCGGACACGCTGGTCAGCCGCCGGGAGGTGGCCGTCGGCCTGGGCTGGCTGGGCCGGTGGGCGGAGGCGCTGACCGAGTACCGGAGCGTGGCGGAGGCGCGGGAGCGCGTCCTGGGCCCCGATCACCCGGACACCCTGGCCAGCCGCGACGACGAGGCCCAGTGCCTGCAGCAACTGGGCCGCGACACCGAGGCCGTGGACCTCTACCGCCAGGTGGCCGCCCTGCGCCGCCGCGCCACGGCGGACGGACGGTGATCCCGGCCTCCTTCCTCAGTGGTCCCGCCGCACGCCCGGCACCCGATTCGTCCCCTGGCCGCCCGCGATCATCGCGTGTTACCAAGAAGCATGACCGCACTCCACCCGTCCGGGACCTACGACGCCGTGATCGTCGGCGGAGGCCACAACGGCCTGGTCGCCGCCGCCTACCTCGCCCGGGCAGGGCGCTCCGTGCTGCTGCTGGAGCGGCTGGACCACACCGGGGGAGCGGCCGTGTCCACGCGGCCGTTCAACGGTGTCGACGCCCGGCTGTCCCGCTACTCGTACCTGGTCAGCCTGCTGCCGCAGAAGATCGTCACCGATCTCGGGCTCGACTTCCGGCTGCGCACCCGCACCGTCTCCTCCTACACGCCCACCGAACGCGACGGACGCCCCACCGGCCTGCTCGTCGCCGGTGACGAGCAGCGCACCCGCGAGGCCTTCGTCCGGCTCACCGGATCCGACCGCGAGTACGAGTCCTGGCAGCGCTTCCACGGCATGACCGGCCGCGTCGCCCGGCGGGTCTTCCCCACGCTCACCGAGCCGCTGCCCACCCGCGAGGAGCTGCGCCGCACCGTCGACGACGAGGATGCCTGGCGGACGCTGTTCGAGGAGCCGATCGGTGTCGCGATCGAACGTCACTTCAGTGACGACCTGGTGCGCGGCGTCGTCCTCACCGACGCCCTCATCGGCACCTTCGCCGACGCCCACGACCCGTCCCTGAAGCAGAACCGCTGCTTCCTCTACCACGTGATCGGCGGCGGCACCGGGGCCTGGGACGTCCCGGTCGGCGGGATGGGCGCCCTCACCGGCGCGCTGGCCGCCGCCGCACGCGACGCGGGAGCCGTCCTCGCCACCGGCCACGAGGCCGTGCGCATCGACACCGACGGGACCACCGCCGAGGTCGCCTACCGCACCGCCGACGGGGAGGGCGTCGCCGCGGCCCGGCACGTCCTGGTCAACGCCTCCCCGCAGGAGCTGGCGGCGCTGACCGGCGACACACCCCCGGAGCCCGCCGAGGGCGCCCAGCTCAAGGTGAACATGCTGCTCAAGCGGCTGCCCCGGCTCCGCGACAGCTCGGTCGACCCCCGCGAGGCCTTCGCCGGCACCTTCCACATCGCCGAGGGCTACCAGCAGCTGGCCGCCGCGCACGCCCAGGCGGCCGCGGGCGAACTGCCGGCCGTGCCGCCGTCGGAGATCTACTGCCACTCGCTCACCGATCCCACGATCCTCGGCCCGGACCTGGCCGCGCAGGGCTACCAGACCCTCACCCTGTTCGGCCTGCACACCCCCGCGCGGCTGTTCCAGCAGGACAACGAGGCGGTGCGCGAGGAACTGCTGAAGTCGACGCTCGCCCAGCTCGACGCCCATCTGGCCGAACCGCTCGCCGACTGCCTCGCCACCGACGCGGACGGACGCCCGTGCCTGGAGGCCAAGACGCCCCTGGACCTCGAACGCGACCTGAGGCTCCCCGGCGGCAACATCTTCCACCGCGACCTGTCCTGGCCCCACGCCCAGGACGGCACCGGCCGCTGGGGCGTGGAGACCCGCCACAGCAATGTCCTGCTCTGCGGCGCGGGCGCGGTCCGCGGCGGCGGGGTGAGCGGGGTGCCCGGACACAACGCGGCGATGGCCGTGCTGGAGAGCGCCGAGGACTGACGGCGACCGCGCACAACCCTGGTCGGTCGGCCGACGGCGTACCGGCGGTCCGTCGGCCGACCGCGTACAAGTGGTCCGTCGGCCGACGGTGCACGGGTCCGGTCAGTCGGCGGACGCCGTCCAGCCCCGCGCCTCGATGCGGGCCCGGTCGGCGGGCCGTGCCTCGTCGAAGAGGACCCGGCCGGCCGACTCGACGCGCAGGGCGTCGACATAGACACCGCGGCCCACGTACAGCTGGTCCGTCGAGTAGCGCCAGCGCAGCACCAGGCCCCGTGCGGCGGGCAGTTCGGCGGTCAGGGTGTGCCAGACGCGCCCCGACCAGCCGGTGGCCGTGCCCGAGGGGTGGGGCGTGGGCTCGCCCCGCCGGGGCGCGGTGGTGAAGGGCACCGGCCGCCAGGTGGCCCCGCCGTCGTCCGTGGCCTCCAGGGTGAGTATGTCGGACTGCGGTTCGGTGTCCCACCACAGCGCGCAGCGCAGCCGGGCACCGCCCCGCGCGGTGTCCAGCGCCGGCAGCGCGAGTGTCGCCTCGGCGGAGCTCGCCATCCCGGAGAACCAGGCGGTGCGTCCCCGCGGCGGCCGCACCGGCACCGCACGCGCCAGGTTGTTGGCGGCCGCCACCCGGGGAGCGGACCCGGAGCGCCAACTGCGCACCGGGTGGATGGAGTTGCCCAGCAGTACCAGGAACGAGTCGGTGGTCGGGTCGAGCACCAAAGCCGTGCCGGTGAAGCCGGTGTGGCCCGCCGTGCGCGGGGTGGCCATCGCGCCCATGTACCAGTGCTGGTAGAGCTCGAAGCCCAGCCCGTGCTCGTCGCCGGGGAAGTCGGTGTTGAAGTCGGTGAACATCAGCTCCACCGACTCCGGCCGCAGGATGCGCGCCCTGCCGTAGGAGCCGCCGTTGAGCAGGGTGCGGCCGAGCACCGCCAGATCCCAGGCGCTGGAGAACACGCCCGCGTGTCCGGCGACCCCGCCGAGGCTGTAGGCGTTCTCGTCGTGCACCTCGCCCCACACCAGGCCCCGGTCGAGACCCGACCAGGGCAGCCGGGCGTCCTCGGTGGCGGCGATCTTCGGCTTCCAGGAGGCGGGCGGGTTGTAGCGGGTGCGGCGCATGCCGAGCGGCCCGGTGATCTCCTCGCGCAGCAGGGTGTCCAGCGAGCGGCCGGTGATCTTCTCGAGGACGAGTTGGAGGGAGATCAGGTTCAGGTCCGAGTACAGATACGCCGTGCCGGGCGGGTTGACCAGCTTCTCGTCGTACAGGCGCTGGATCTTCTCCTCGTACGTGGGCTCCTGGTAGAGCGGGATCCAGGCCCGGAAACCGGAGGTGTGGGTGAGGAGCTGGCGGATCGTCACCTCCTGCTTGCCGGCCCGCCCGAAGTCCGGCAGATAGGAGGCGACGGCGGCCTCCAGCCCCAGCCGTCCGCGTTCGATCTGCTGCACGGCGAGGATCGAGGTGAACAGCTTGGACACCGAGGCCAGGTCGAAGACGGTGTCCTCGGCCATCGGGATCTGCTGGTCCTCGGGGAACTCGATGCCGGTGTCGGTCTTCTCGTCGTAGGCCCGGTAGCGCACCGCCATGCCGATGGACCGGTGCAGGGCGACGGTGCCGCCCCGGCCGGCGAGCAGCACGGCACCCGCGTACCAGGGGTGCTTCGGGGACGGGCCGAGGAAGGTCTCGGCGTCGGCGACGAGCCGGTCCAGATGCTCGGCGAGCAGTCCGGCCCGGCGGGGTGAGCCGTGCCGCAGGGTGGTGCGCCCGCCGCCCGCCGGGACCGCGGCGGTGGGGCCGGCCGGCAGCGCGGCGAGGGCCAGGGCACCTCCCAACACCAGGGTTCCGCGACCGAGTTGACGTCTGGTGATGCCGCTCGCTCCGTCGCCCGCCATGGGCTTCCTCCCGGCTTGTGGGCCTGCTGCGCCGTCTGAAAGTATCTTTCGCGATCGCGTCGCGGAGTGAAACTTTCCTGTCAGCAAGTCCGTGTGTCAATGGGTGTGCACGCCCGGCGATCTGACGTTCCATCAAAATGATCTGACGAAGCGTCAGAAAAAGTCTTCCGTCGTCCGGAGGACTGCGGCATCCTGCGCCCATGCAGACGGAGCTGAGCCAGACCCTCGGAATCGAGCACGCCGTCTTCGGCTTCACCCCGTTCCCGGCCGTCGCCGCCGCCATCAGCCGGGCCGGCGGCCTCGGAGTGCTCGGCGCGGTCCGCTACACCGCCCCCGACGAGCTCGCCCGCGACCTCGACTGGATCGAGGCGCACACCGGCGGACAGCCCTACGGCCTGGACGTGGTGATGCCGGCGAAGAAGGTGGAGGGCGTCACCGAGGCCGATGTGGAGGCCATGATCCCCGAGGGCCACCGCGCCTGGGTCAAGGACCTCCTCGCCCGCTTCGGCGTGCCCGGACTCCCCGAGGGCGAGCGGGCCGGCTGGCGCATCACCGGCTGGATGGAGCAGGTCGCCCGCAGCCAGCTCGACGTCGCCCTGGACCACCCGATCAAGCTGCTCGCCAACGCCCTCGGCTCCCCGCCCGCCGATGTGATCGACCGCGCGCACCAGCGGGGCGTGCTGGTCGCCGCGCTCGCGGGCAGCGCACGGCACGCGCTGCACCACAAGGAGGCCGGCATCGTCACCCACGAAGCGGGAGGTCACCCACCGCTGCTTCGAGAACAGCCGTGTCTGGTCGCTGAAATGCGGCGACCGCTGCACGGGCTTTCTGACGGCCGTTCAACCAACCTCGCCCGGCCGTACATCCGCCCCGGACGGCCGTCCAGCGCACCGCTCGTCCGGCCGATCATCCGCCCCGGACCGGCGTCTTGACCTTGCCCCGCCCGCCGACCGAGGATCGTCAGTCATGACGCCCGGACACGGCAGCACGGTCGACGGAGTCCTGCGACGCAGCGCACGGCGCACCCCGGCACGCACGGCCGTCGAATACGCCGACCGCACCTGGACCTACGACGAACTGGATGCCGCCGTCTCCCGCGCGGCCGGACTCCTGCTGGCCGAGGGGCTCTCCCCGGGCGACCGCGTGGGCGCCTTCGGCCACAACTCCGACGCCTATCTGATCGGCTTCCTCGCCTGCGCCCGCGCCGGCCTGGTGCACGTGCCCATCAACCAGAACCTGACCGGCGACGACCTCGCCTACCTGGTCCGCCAGTCCGGCAGCAGCCTGGTCCTCGCCGACCCCGACCTCGCGGAACGGCTCCCCGACGGCGTACC
This sequence comes from Streptomyces thermocarboxydovorans, assembly GCF_039524635.1. Taxonomy (NCBI): domain Bacteria; kingdom Bacillati; phylum Actinomycetota; class Actinomycetes; order Kitasatosporales; family Streptomycetaceae; genus Streptomyces; species Streptomyces thermocarboxydovorans. The sequence goes on from NZ_BAAAGU010000021.1 coordinate 36,841, forward strand.
GGCCCTGCCGCTGCGCGAGAGCGACGACAGCCTGCTCGCCCGGCTGGACGGGGCACCGGTGCACGACGGTCCCGAACCCCGCTCCGAGGACCTGGTGCAGCTGCTCTACACCTCGGGCACCACCGCCCTGCCCAAGGGCGCGATGATGACCCACCGCGCCCTGGTGCACGAGTACTTGAGCGCCATCACCGCCCTGGACCTGGCGGCCGGCGACCGCCCGGTGCACGCGCTGCCGCTGTACCACTCGGCGCAGATGCACGTGTTCCTGATGCCGTACCTGGCCGTCGGCGCCACCAGCATCGTCCTCGACGCCCCCGACGGCGACCGCCTGTTCGACCTGATCGAGAGCGGGCGCGCGGACAGCTTCTTCGCACCGCCCACCGTGTGGATCGGGCTGTCCAACCGCCCCGACTTCGCCACCCGCGACCTGAGCGGGCTGCGCAAGGCGTACTACGGGGCGTCCATCATGCCGGTGCCGGTTCTTGAGCGTCTCAAGGAGCGGCTGCCTGACCTGGCGTTCTACAACTGCTTCGGGCAGAGCGAGATCGGCCCGCTGGCCACCGTCCTCGGGCCGGACGAGCATGAGGGGCGCATGGACTCCTGCGGCCGGACGGTGCTGTTCGTCGACGCCCGGGTGGTCGACGAGGACGGCAAGGACGTGCCCGACGGCACCCCCGGTGAGATCGTCTACCGCTCACCGCAGTTGTGTGAGGGCTACTGGGACAAGCCGGAGGAGACCGCCCGGGCGTTCCGCGACGGCTGGTTCCGCTCCGGCGACCTCGCGGTGCGGGACTCCGACGGCTACTTCACCATCGTCGACCGGGTGAAGGACGTCATCAACTCCGGTGGCGTGCTGGTGGCTTCACGCCAGGTCGAGGACGCCCTCTACACCCATGAGGCGGTCGCCGAGGTGGCCGTGATCGGCCTGCCCGACGACCGCTGGGTGGAGGCCGTCACCGCGGTCGTGGTCCCGCGCGGCGAGGTCACCGAGGAGGAGCTGATCGCGCACGCCCGCGAGAAGCTCTCGCCGTTCAAGGCGCCCAAGCGGGTGCTGTTCGTCGAGGAACTGCCGCGCAACGCCAGCGGAAAGATCCTCAAACGCGAGCTGCGCGACCGCTTCAGCCGCTGACCGGCCCGGCGGGCTGCTCGGACCGCAGATCGACGATCCGCCGGATCTTGCCCACCGAACGCTCCAGCGTCTCCGGGTCGACGATCTCCACGTCCACCGAGACCCCGATGCCGTCCTTCACGGCCGACTTGATCAGCTGCGCGGCCGAGGCGCGGATCGCGCTGTCCGCGTCCGGGCGGGCCTCCGCGCGGATCGTGAGTGCGTCCATGCGGCCCTCGCGGGTCAGCCGCAGCTGGAAGTGCGGGGCGACACCCGGCGTGCGCAGCACGATCTCCTCGATCTGCGTGGGGAAGAGGTTCACCCCGCGCAGGATCACCATGTCGTCGCTGCGGCCGGTCACCTTCTCCATCCGCCGGAACACCCGGGCCGTGCCCGGCAGCAGCCGGGTCAGATCGCGCGTCCGGTACCGCACGACCGGCATGGCCTCCTTGGTCAGCGAGGTGAACACCAGCTCGCCCCGCTCCCCGTCCGGCAGCACCTCACCGGTGATCGGGTCGACGACCTCCGGGTAGAAGTGGTCCTCCCAGATGTGCAGACCGTCCTTGGTCTCCACGCACTCCTGCGCCACACCGGGGCCGATGACCTCCGACAGCCCGTATATGTCCACGGCGTCGATCGCGAACCGCTCCTCGATCTCCTGCCGCATCTGCTCGGTCCAGGGCTCGGCGCCGAAGATGCCCACCCGCAGCGACGTGCCGCGCGGGTCGACGCCCTGCCGCTCGAACTCGTCCAGCAGCGTGAGCATGTAGGACGGGGTCACCATGATGATCGCGGGCTTCAGGTCCTGGATCAGCTGCACCTGCCGTGCCGTCATGCCGCCGGAGGCGGGGACCACCGTGCAGCCGAGCCGCTCGGCACCGTAGTGCGCGCCCAGCCCGCCGGTGAACAGGCCGTAGCCGTACGCCACATGTGCGATGTCGCCGGGCCGGCCGCCGGCCGCGCGGATGGAGCGGGCCACCATGTCCGCCCACATGGACAGATCGTTCTCGGTGTAGCCGACGACCGTGGGCCGCCCGGTGGTGCCGCTGGAGGCGTGAATGCGGCGGATGCGCTCCCGGGGCACGGCGAACATGCCGTACGGGTAGTTCTCCCGCAGGTCCGCCTTGGTGGTGAACGGGAAGCGGGCCAGATCGGCGAGCGAACGGCAGTCGTCGGGGTGGACGCCCGCCTTGTCGAAGGACTCGCGGTAGAAGGGCACGTTCTCGTACGCGTGCCGCAGCGAGGACCGAAGCCGCTCCAGTTGCAGCGCGCGCAGCCCCTCCGCGTCGAGCCGCTCCGCCGCGTCCCGCAGGTCCGCCGCCTGAGTCATCAGGACCTTCCCTTCACGCATCGCACACGAATCGCATCAATCCGGGCGACCGATCATTCGGTCGAGCTTCAGGGGCCAGTAATTCAGGTCACCGCCGGTCGATGCAAGACCCGGGCCTGCACTTTCTCCGGATCTCCGGTCCGGAAACGCCGGATCTCCGGCCCTCAGACGCCGGATCTCCGTTCCGGGAGCTCCCGCGCTCCGGCCCGGACGTCCACCCCTCCGGCCGGGAAGTCCGTTGCGCCCGGCGGGGCCCGCCCCGCAGGATCACCCTCATGCCGATCTTCACCGCGCCGGACGGGACCACGCTCGCCTGTCACCCGCGGGGCCAGGGCGAGCCGCTGGTCGTCCTGCCCGGCGGGCCCATGCGGGCCAGCGCCTGCCTGGGCAACCTGGGCGGACTCGACGCCCACCGCAGGCTCGTCCTGCTCGACCTGCGCGGCACCGGGGAGTCGTCCGCCCCGGAGGACCCGTCGACCTACCGCTGCGACCGGCTCGTCGAAGACGTGGAGGCGCTCCGCGCCCACCTGGGCCTGGAGCGCATGGACCTGCTCGCCCACTCGGCCGGCGGCAGCCTCGCCCTGCTCTACGCGGCCCGGCACCCCGAGCGGGTGGCACGGCTCGCCCTCATCACCGCCACCCCCTGGGCGCTCGGCATGCCGGCCACCGCCGAGGACCGCCGGGCGGCCGCCCTGCTGCGCCGCGACGAACCCTGGTACCCGCAGGCCTGGCCGGCCTACCGGGACTGGCTGGACGGCACCGGCGGCTACGACCCGGCCTTCGCCCCCTTCTTCTACGGCCGCTGGGACGAGACCGCCCGCGCCCACGACCAGGCCGGGGACACCGAGTACAACGACGAGGCCGCCGAGCTGTTCGGCGCGGACGGCGCCTGGGACCCGCCCGCCACGCGGGCGGCGCTCGCCCGCCTGACGGCCCCGGTGCTCGTCCTCGCCGGAGAGCTCGACGGCGGCCCCCGCCCGGACCTCGCCCGCCGCTGCGCCGAGGTGTTCCCGCACGCCGAACTCGCGGTGCAGCCCGGCGCCGGGCACTACCCGTGGCTGGACGACCCGGAGTGGTTCACCGGACGGGTCGAGCGGTTCCTCAGCGGCCGGCCTGCGGGCCGTACGCGGTCATGAAGCGGTCGCGGAACTTGTCCATGCCCCAACGCGGGGCGTGGGGAGCGGGCTTGAGACCCTCGGTCCAGTTCCAGTCCGCCACCCGGTCCAGCACCTTCTTGTCCCGCGCCACGATGGTCACCGGCACGTCCTTGCTGCGGCTTCCGGCGGTGACGGCCGGGACCGGCTGGTGGTCGCCGAGGAAGACCAGCACCGTGTCCTCGTCGCCGTAGCGCTCCATCCACTCGGTGAGGCTGCGCAGCGAGTACTCGATGGCCCGGCGGTACTCGGTGCGCACCTTCTCCGGGTCCTTCCAGACCTCCTTGGGGTCGGTGCCCTCCTTCTTGATCTCGTGGAACACCGAACCGTCCCCCAGATCCTCCCAGTCGATCATGCGGGCGACCGGGGACCAGGGGTTGTGGCTGGAGGCCAGGATGATCTCCGCCATGATCGGCCGGCGGTCCTTCTTACCGTGCTCCAGCCGCTCGAACGCCTCCAGGCTGAACTGGTCGGGCACCGGCGTCCAGCTGAAGTAGGGGCCGTGGTAGCCGAGGTGCTCGGAGTCGTAGATGTGGTCCAGGCCGAAGAACTTCCCCTCCGGCCAGGCCCGCCGCACCCCGGGGACGATGCCGACGGTGCGCCAGTCACCGGTCTTGCGGAAGTACTTGGTGAGGGTCATGCGGTCGCTGGTGGTCAGGCTCCGGTACCGCTGCTGGTTCTTGATCCACAGACCGGACAGGAAGGTGGAGTGGGCCAGCCAGCTCCCCGCACCGGTCACCGGCGACTTCAGCCAGCCGCTGCGCGATGCAAAACCGGCCGCCTTCAGCCGGTCCGTGCCCTCCTTCAGCGCGGCGTCCATCGGCCCGGCCATCGCCGGATCGTCGATCGCCACCCGGCCGTAGCTCTCGATGAAGGTGAACAGCACGTCCTTGCCGCGCAGTCCGGTCAGCAGCTGGTCGGGCGGGGTGTCGGCGAAGGCGTCCACCGCGGCCTGCTTCTCGAAGACGCGGGCGTCCGCGATGCCCGCGCGCACCGCCTTCACCCGGTTCTCCACCATCTGGGCCGTGCCCCTGGTGGCGAGCTTGGCACCGCCGACCTGCACACCGAGGGTGACGCAGGTGATCCAGGCCAGGCCCAGGACGATCGTGGTCCGGGTGGCGGTGTGGCGGTGGCGGACCATCAGATGCGTCACCCGCACCATGGCCAGCGTCATCAGGACCAGCACCGCGAGGAAGAGGACGATCACCCCGATCACGGCCAGCACCTGCCCGCTCCGGCCGAACGACTCCCGGACGAACTCCGCCGCGTCGTCCAGCAGGATCCAGTCCAGCACCAGGTCGAACGGCCGGGCCAGCACCTGGTAGAAGCCCATGTCCACGAACTTCAGCACGGTGAGCAGGCCCAGGAGGACACCGGCGGCGACGGCGGTGATCCGCCGGGGCCGGGGCGGCAGGGCCAGCAGCAGGGTCGCGAGCAGGATGCCCTCGGCGGGCAGCCGCAGGAACGCCTCGATGTGCAGCCGCTCCAGCCGGTTGGGCATCAGCAGCGCGAACAGCACGAGCGCACCGGCCAGGACCGTCGTCCCCACGGTCACCCCGCGTGCGGCACGGGGGTGGCGACGCCGCCAGCCGAACCAGCCGGCGCGGGTGGGGGAGCCGGGGGTGTCGTCGTCCTCCCCGACGGACGTCGCCGCGCCCTCCGGCGCGGCCGCCGGCTCGGGCTTCCCGTCCGGCGCCGTGCTCGCGTCCGCGGCCGGCGCCGCGTCTCGCTCCGTGTCCGGGGCGTCGGCCTTCGCCGAGTCGCCTTGCGCGCCCGGTGTGCTTCCGGTGCTCTCGGCGGTGGGGCCCGGCAGCTGACGGGAGCGTGTGAAGAGCGGCACCCGGTGGTCCTTCCGCGCAGTCCTGCGATGGCATGACGAACGGGCCCGGAGTCCGGGCCTGCACCCACCAGTACGTCCGTACCCCGCCCGGTGTTCAAACCGCCGCGCCGGACGTCACCCGCCCGCGGCCGCGATCTCGCGTGCCCACCGATAATCGGCCTTGCCGCTCGGCGACCGCTGGACGGTCTCGGTGATCACCAGCCGCCGGGGGAGCTTGTACCCGGCGAGCCGGTCCCGGCAGTGCGCCCGGATGTCCTCCAGCGACGGCCGGGCCGCCCCCTCGCGCAGTTGCACCACCGCCGCCACCCGATGTCCCCACCGCTCGTCCGGCACCCCGGTGACCAGCGCGTCGTACACGTCCGGGTGCCGCCGTGGAGGGCCCCTGCGTCGCGGGCGGCACCGAGATCCTCCAGGGCACCGACATCCGGGTCGCCGCCGAGTCCGCGACCTTCGGGCTGTTCGAGGTGCGGCGGGGACTGTTCCCCGTCGGCGGCTCCACCGTCCGGCTGCCGCGCCAGATCCCGCGCACCCACGCCCTGGAGATGCTGCTCACCGGCCGCCCCTACAGCGCCGCGGAGGCCGCCGCGATCGGGCTGATCGGCCGTGTCGTGCCCGACGGCACCGCGCTCGACGCCGCCCTGGAGATCGCCGAACGCGTCAACGCCTGCGGCCCGCTGGCCGTCGAGGCGGTCAAGGCGTCCGTGTACGAGACCGCGGAGATGACCGAGACCGACGGCCTCGCCGCCGAACTCGCCCGCGGAATGCGCGTTTTCGACACCGCCGACGCCAAGGAGGGCGCCAGCGCCTTCGCCGAGAAACGGCAACCCGTCTTCAAGCGCGCCTGACGAGGAGTCACCGTGCCCGAGGTCCTCACCGCCCCGCTGGTCGTCGAGTTCCCCTTCACCCGCTCCCTCGGCCCCGTGCAGAGCGCCTTCCTCACCGGACTGCGCGAACGCGTCGTCCTCGGCGTGCGCGGCTCCGACCGCCGGGTCCTCGTCCCGCCCGCCGAGTACGACCCCGTCACCGCCGGGGAACTGCGCGAACTCGTCGAGGTCGCACCCACCGGCACCGTCACCACCTGGGCCTGGAACCACGCCCCGCGCAAGGGACAGCCCCTCACCACTCCCTTCGCCTGGGTGTTGGTCCGCCTCGACGGCGCCGACACCGCCCTGCTGCACGCCCTCGACGCGCCCGGCCCGGACACCGTGCGCACCGGGATGCGCGTCCGCATCCGCTGGGCCGCCGAACGCACCGGCGCCATCACCGACATCGCCTGCTTCGAGCCGTACGACGCAGCCCCCGCCCCCGGGACCGCCCCGCTCACCCACCACACCGGCGAGTTCACCGACCCCGTCACCGGCATCGTCACCCCCGCCCGCCTGCGGGTGCACACCGCCGGCTCGGTCGGCGGCTCCACCGCCCTGGTCGCCGCCCGCGTCCACCGCACCGTCCTCGCCGTCGCCTTCGAGAAGAGTCCAACGCCATGTGGGGGCTGTCCCTGCCGGTCCCCTTCCAGCAGCCGCTGCTGGCCGGCGCCGGCGGCTTCTTCGCCCCGCATGTGCGCGCCTACATCCGGCGCAGCGGCGCCCCCGACACCATCGGCGCCCTCGTCGCCCACAAGGACCGGCGCAACGCGCTGAAGAACCCCTACGCCCACCTCCACGAGCAGGACATCACGCTCGAGAAGGTCATGGCCTCGCCCATGCTGTGGGACCCGATCCGCTACTCCGAGACCTGCCCCTCCTCCGACGGGGCCTGCGCCCTCGTCCTCACCGACCGCGCCGGAGCGGCCCGCGCGCCCCGCCCGCCCGCCTGGATGCTGGGCGGCGCCATGCGCAGCGAACCCACCCTGTTCGCCGGCAAGGACTTCGTCTCCCCGCGCGCCGGACGCGACTGCGCCGCCGACGTCTACCGGCAGGCCGGCATCACCGACCCGCGCCGCGAGATCGACGCCGCCGAGCTGTACGTGCCCTTCTCCTGGTACGAGCCCATGTGGCTGGAGAACCTCGGCTTCGCCGAACCCGGCGAGGGCTGGAAGCTCACCGAGTCCGGCGTCACCGGACTCGACGGGGACCTGCCGGTCAACATGTCCGGCGGAGTGCTGTCCACCAACCCCATCGGCGCCTCCGGCCTGATCCGCTTCGCCGAGGCCGCCCTCCAGGTGCGCGGCCAGGCCGGCGAACACCAGGTGGACGGCGCCCGCAAGGTGCTCGGACACGCCTACGGCGGCGGTTCCCAGTTCTTCGCCATGTGGCTCGTGGGCAGCGAACCTCCCGGCTCCTGAGGCCCCTTGCCGCGCCGCCCCGCAAAGGTCCCGCTCACGTGACCTGTCGGGGGCGGGGACCGATCGCTAGGCTGGCCGCGGACGACGCACACCGGGAGGAGCACGGACGTGGCCGAGAGCACCACCCAGCAGCGCCCGCCCAAGGGCTGGGACAAGCCGGACCTGGACCTCAGCAACGCGCAGTGGCAGTCCAGCAGCCGAGGCCGGGGCGATGTGCAGATCGCCTTCGTGGAGGGCTTCGTCGCCATGCGCAACAGCCGGCGCCCGGGCAGCCCGTCCCTGATCTTCACCCCCGACGAGTGGGGCGCCTTCGTGTCCGGCGCCCGCGAGGGGGACTTCGACCTGACCTGAGGGCGGGCCGGCAGCTGAACCGGGGAGTGTGCCCTCCGAATTTCCGGACACGCGGGCGGGGACGCCGCCGCGCGGCCCCGGCTGGGCCAGGCTGAGCGGACGAGCGACGGTCGTACTGCGGAGGCGAGGGATTCCCATGATCAGTGAGCCGGTCGTCACGGCGGTCGACGGGTCCGACGACAGTCTGCGCGCCCTGGACTGGGCGATCGACGAGACGCTCCGCCGCCGGGCCTCGCTGAAGGTGGTGCACGTACGCCAGTACCCGCTGTGGTCCCCGCCCGAGGTGATCGCCGCGGCACCGCCCGAGCCGCCCGGCAGCAGCCCCGTCCTCGACCGGATCCGGGAACGCCTCGACGGACGCGAGGGGCTCCCGCCGATCGACTACGCCGCCCTGGACGGCGCACCCGGCGCGGTCGTCGCCGACCTGGGCGCCTCCGCTCAGCTGCTGGTGCTCGGCTCCCGGGGCCGCGGCGGCTTCGCCAGCCTGCTCCTCGGCTCCACCTCCCTGGCCGTCGCCCGCGACGCCGACTGCCCGGTCGTCGTGGTGCCCCGGCCCGGACGCGAGGTGCACGGCGGCTACCCGGCGGGTCCCGGCCCGCGCGTGGTCGCCGGGCTGAACGCCGACAGCCCGGACGAGGCGACGCTCGCCTTCGCCTTCGCCGAGGCCGCGATGCGCGACGCCCGGCTGGAGGTCCTGGCCGCCTACCCCTGGCCCCTGCAGACCTGGATGCTCCCCGGGGAGATGCCGGGACCGGCCATCGACCAGGACGCGGTCGAGCACGAGACGCTCACCCTGGCGGAGGGCTTCGTCGCCCCGCACCGCAAGGCACGGCCCGAGGTGAACGCCGAGATCCGGGTGCTGCCCGGCGACGCCGCGGGGCACCTGGTCGCCGCCTCCCGCGACGCGGAACTGGTCGTGGTCGGACGGCACCGGCGCCGGCTGCTGGCCCCCGCGCGGATGATGGGGTCGGTCACCCAGGCGGTGCTGTCGCACGCCGCGTGCCCCGTGGCGGTGATCCCGCCGGTTCCCCCGGAGGAGTGACCGGCCGGGCGGGCGCCGTCCCGGTCGGCCGCGCCTCGGCCGCCGCCACTTGGACGCCCCACGGCCCCGGGCGGCCGCGCACGCCACGGCCGGAGGCAAGGCGCCGGCCCGTTTCTCCGCCGCCGCGCCTCGGCCGGCCGGCTGCAGCACGGCGGCAGTTCGCCGCGCCGCCCGGCGCGGCGGGGCGGCTGTACCGGGCTCTCGTGCTGGGCGGGGAGGCGGCGACGGTTGCATCGGGCTCTCGTGCTGGGCGGGGAGGCGGCGACGGTTG
>NZ_BAAAGU010000021.1:46320-89986 GCF_039524635.1 Streptomyces thermocarboxydovorans
CGGGCTCTCGTGCTGGGCGGGGAGGCGGCGACGGTTGCATCGGGCTCTCGTGCTGGGCGGGGAGGCGGCGACGGTTGCATCGGGCTCTCGTGCTGGGCGGGGAGGCGGCGACGGTTGCATCGGCCTCTCGTGCTGGGCGGGGAGGCGGCGACGGTTGCATCGGCCTCTCGTGCTGGGCGGGGAGGCGGCGATGGCTGCATCGGCCTCTCGCGCTGGGCGGGGAGGCGGCGACGGTTGCATCGGCCTCTCGTGCCGGGCGGGGAGGCGGCCACGGCCTCATCGGCCTCTCGTGCTGGGCGGGGAGGCGGCGACGGCCCGCGCGGCCCCTATCATCGGCGGACATGCGGGACGCGAACGGCCGGGACGCCCGGCTTGCCCTGGACCTCGCCCTCACCGTCCGGCACGACGGTCACGGCGGGGTCGCCGACGATCTCACCGAGCCCGCCGGTCTCGCCGCCTGGATGCGCGCCCACGCCGACGACCTGCCCGACGCCGCCGCAGGGCCGGCGGACGAGGACACCCTCGCCGCGGTCCTGCGCCTGCGGGCGGCCATCCGCGCCCTCTTCGCCCGCGCCGTACGCCCCGGAGAGCCCAGCCCCGCGGACGCCGCCCGGCTGCTGCCCGTGCCCGAGGCCCTGCGGAGGCTGAACGAGGCGGCCGCCCGGCGCCCCACCGTGCCCGTACTGGAATGGGCCGACGGCGGCGCACCGGTCCTGCACCGGCGGGCCGCGGCCGGCGGCGACGACCTGGTGGCCACGCTCGCGCAGGCCGCGATCGGCTTCCTCGCCAGCCCCGACCGGGAGCGGCTGCGGGCCTGCCACGCACCCCGCTGTGTGCGCTACTTCCTCAAGGAGCACCCACGGCAGGAGTGGTGCAAGCCGTCCTGCGGCAACCGGGCCCGCGTGGCCCGCCACCACGAGCGGCACCGGCGGCCCGCGTAGCCCGGGCGGGCGCCGCCCGGCGGACCGTTCGCGAGTGCGGCCACGTACCATGGCGGCATGTCGTTCCTCCGCCGCCGCAGTGCCACCCCCGCCGGCCCCGACTTCGACGTGCTGGCCATGGATCCGGGCGACTGGCCCGGCAATCTGGGCGCCGGGCTGCTGCCCGCCCCCGACGGCAGCTGCCAGGGTGTCTTCCTGCGCTACGACCTCTTCGGCGGCCGCGGACCCGCCATGATCATCGGCAATCTGCCCGAGGGGTCCCCGGCCCGCGACGTCGCCGAGGGCGAGGTGCCCTTCGAGGTCGCCCAGCTGCTGCTGGCGCTGGAGAACGACGAGGAAGTGACCGTCGTCGGTACCGAGGACGTGCCCGTGATGCAGGGCGACAACCTGCTGATCGTGCGGCGCGTCAAGCTGTCGGAGGACCGGATCTCCTGCGTGCAGTTCGACCGCAGCGACAATGTGCTGGTGACCATCGCCGCCTGGGACCGGCCCATCACCGACGACCTGTACGCGCTGCTCAAGCCCCTGCCCGCGGAGCTTTTCCAGCAGGGCTGAGCGTGACGTCGGCCGCCCGGACGAAAGCGATCCGGTGGCCGAACTGGATCTGGTAGTAGCGGTCCTTGCCGGTGATCACCCGGTGCGACTCCGGGTCGAAGGTGACCGCGTAGTAGTACTCGCCGCGCATCTCGCCCCCGACCACGTACTTCTGCCCCTTGGGCAGGGTGTACGGCAGCGGGGAGACCGCCTGGGCGGGCACGCCCTCCGGGTAGGCGGAGGCCTCCGGGTAGGCGCGGCCGTACACCGGCACCGAGTCCAGGCCCTTGCGCGGGGTCACGGTCCGGCCGGTCGAGGGCACCGCCGTGGGCTGCTTCTCCGGGTTGCGGAACCAGGCCTTCTGGCCCAGGTACCAGATGGCGGTCCAGTCGCCCCAGCGGTCCGCCACCGCGAACTGCTGGCCGGTGGAGACCCGTGACGACAGGTCGTTCACCCCGGTCGTCGGAGCCGAGCCCAGACCGATGTCCCTGATCAGCGGGGACTTCTCGTCGTGGTCGGAGTACAGCCGCACCGCGCTGGACCCGTGCGCCGGGCACGGCTCGCCCGAGCGCTCACAGCCGGTGAACACCGGCTGGTGCTTCGCGTAGTCCGGGCGGATCGTCACCACGGGCGCGTTCTTCCCGCCGGTGGCCTTCAGCGGTTCGCCCAGCAGCTCGAAGTAGTGCCGCCAGTCCCAGTACGGGCCGGGGTCGGTGTGCATGCCGCGCACGGCCGAGGTGGTCGGACCGGGCACCGTGTCGTGGCCGAGGATGTGATGCCGGTCCAGCGGGATGTCGTACTTCTCGGCCAGGTACTTCACCAGACGGGCCGACGACCGGTACATCGCCTCGGTGTACCAGGCATCCGGCTTCGTCAGGAAGCCCTCGTGCTCCAGGCCGATCGAGCCGGCGTTGACGTACCAGTTCCCGGCGTGCCAGGCCACGTCCTTCGCCTTGACGTGCTGGGCGACATGACCGTCGGTGGAGCGCAGACTGTAGTTCCAGGACACATAGGTGGGGTCCTGGATCATGTCGAGGACGCCTTCCCAGGCGCCCTCGGTGTCGTGCACCACGATGTACCGGATGCGCTGCGAGGCTGGGCGGTTCGCCAGGTCGTGGTTGCCGTAGTCGCCGTCGCCGAACTCCTCGTAGGGCGCCGGGATCCACTCGCAGGAGATCGTCGCCGGGCACTCCGTACCGGCGGAGGAGGCGGTCCGCAGTCCGGCCCGCCGCACCACCGACCGGTCCGGCACCACATCCGGCCGGGCGGCCAGGGCGACCCGCTGACCGGAGTCCGTGGTGCGCCGCTCGCCCGCGCGGATCACCGCGAAGACATCGTTGGCGTACGCCGTCGCCGTCGCGGTGTCGTCCGCGCCGGAGAAGCGGGCCACCGCCCCGTACCAGTCGGCCGGGTCGCCGCTCGCCGGCGCGCCCAGCTCCCGCTGGGCCTTCGCCAGCAGCGCCGCGCCGCCCGCCACATTGGCGGCGGGGTCCTCGCGCAGCCGTTCGGGGCTCAGCCCGGTGAGCCGGGCGGCCTCGAGCAGGGTGTTCAGACGGGGCGGAGGCGTGCCCGCGCGGAAGGTGAGGTCCTTGGGCAGCAGCGCGGGCCGGGCGTCGTCGCCCCGCGGGTCCTCCGTGCCCCCGCCGTGGTGGCCGGCCGTGGCGAGCGCGGTGCGGGCGTCCGTGAGGTGCATCGGGCCGTACCCGCCGGTCACGCTCGGCGCACCGCCGTGACTGTCCCAGCGGGACTGCAGATAGGACACCCCGAGCAGCACGCTCTGCGGCACCCTGTACTCCGCGGACGCCTCGGCGAACGCCTGTTGCAGCCGGGCGGTGGCGGGCGGGGCCTCGGACGACGGGGCGGCGCCGAGCAGCGGCAGCGTCAGCGCCGTGGCGGCCAGGGCACCGGCGGCCCCCCGGGCGCGTCGCCGCCCGGCGGGCCGGACGGACTCGATGGGGGATCCTCGCAAAGCAGCCTCCTGGGACGAACGGGCGGGATGGGCCGTACGGGGCCGAGCGGTGCGTCAGTGGTACCGCCGGTCCGACGATCCGTCAATCATGCCCAGGAGAGGAAGAATTCCCTTGTCAATCGAGGTGTGCGGGAGTTTCGTGGCGGCGGCGCCGGGGCCTGCGGCGCATCACAGGAGTACACCAATGGCCCTTGCGCGAGGGCTGCTCCCGGCATACGTGATCCGCGGTGCGCCCTCGTCGGGCGCACCGCGGATCCTCGTCCCCGTCAGCGAGTGCCGACCGCCGCACGCACGGCCCGGCGGGCCAGCTGGCAGTCGTCGTGCAGCCGCCGCAGCAGCAGCCGCTGCTCCTCGCCGGACGGTGCGGCACCCGGCTGGGCCGAACCCGGTGCCGCCGGGGCCGTGTCGTGCATCGAACGCTGCACGGCCGTCTCATAGGTGCGGATCTCGCGGGTCAGCACCAGCATCAGATTCACCAGGAAGGCGTCCCGCGAGGCCGGGCCCGCCGACTGCGCGATCTGGCTGATCTGCCGCCGCGCCACCGGCGCGTCCCCGAGCACCGACCACAGCGTTGCCAGGTCGTAGCCGGGCAGGTACCAGCCCGCGTGCTCCCAGTCCACCAGCACTGGACCAGCCGGTGACATCAGGATGTTGGAGAGCAGGGCGTCCCCGTGGCAGAACTGGCCCATGCCCTGCCGCCCCGCGGCGAGCGCGATACCGTGCAGCAGCTTCTGCAGATCACCCATGTCCCGGTCGGTGAGCAGCCCCAGCTCGTGGTAGCGGGCGATGCGGGCCGCGTAGTCCAGCGGGGCGTTGAACGTCCCCGCCGCCGGCCGCCAGGAGTTCAGCCGGCAGATCGCTCCGAGTGCCGCCCTGATGTCCGCCCGCGGCGGCGCCTCCATGGGGTGCCGCTGAAGTGCCGCCACCCGGCCGGGCATCCGCTCGATCACCAGCGTGCAGTTGTCCGGGTCCGCCGCGATCAGCCGGGGCGCCCGCACGGGCGGGCGGTGCCGGACGAACGAGCGGTATGCCGCTATCTCGTGGCGGATCCGCTCGGACCAGGCGGGGGAGTGGTCCAGTAAGCACTTGGCGACCGCCGTGCTGCGGCCCGTGGTGCCGACCAGCAGCACCGACCGTCCGCTGCGGCGCAGCACCTGCACCGGGGAGAACTCCGGGCAGATCCGGTGCACCGAGGCGATCGCCGTGCGCAACTGGGCGCCCTGCGGGCCGGACAGGTCGAGTCTGCCGCTGACCGGCTGGGTGCCGGGCCCCGGAGCGCGCCGTACCCGTCCCGCGCCGAGCACGGGAGCCGCCGGCCGTGCCGGGGCGAGATAGGGGCCGCTGTCCGACGGACGCGAACGCAGCGGCCGGGGCGGGGCGGACACGGAGGACGATGCTGCGTACATGGGCGAGACAGATCCCTTCGTGTGCCTGCGACGTCAGTGCCCCACCCGGCCCGGGCCCTCCAGGCGCACCCTGGGGGAATGCACCGGCCGTACCGGAAAGGGCGGCCGGGTCGTGGTGGCGCACTCCTACTCGACACCCGATGTCCCCTGGCACACCATCTGGCGCGCCCTGGCGAACCGTGGCGAATAGTCGCCCGGCAACTCTCACCGGGCTACTGTCAACTCAGCCGAGAACCTGGGGGCTTACGTGAGCGGACAACCCAACACCCGGCTCGCGGACCTGTTCGGCCTGGCCGGCTGGTCCAAGGGCGAACTCGCGAGGCTGGTCAACAAGCAGGCGGCGGCCATGGGCCACCCCCAGCTGGCGACCGACACCTCCCGGGTGCGGCGGTGGATCGACATGGGAGAGATCCCGCGCGATCCCGTACCGCGGGTGCTGGCGGCTCTGTTCACCGAGCGTCTCGGCCGTGTCGTGACCATCGAGGACCTCGGTCTGGTCCGGCGCGGGCGTGCAGGGAAACGGCAGAGCGGCCAGAGCACGGAACATCCCGACTCCCTCCCGTGGGCGCCCGAGCGGACCGCCGCGGTCCTCACCGAATTCACGGGAATGGACCTCATGCTCAACCGACGCGGCTTGGTGGGCGCGGGCGCCGCGCTCGCCGCAGGATCCGCACTCAGCAGCGCCATGCACGACTGGCTGCACACCGATCCGGCCCTGACCGCCGACGCTCCCCGCCTCAGCAATCCCCTGCACGCCGACCCCGCTGGGTTCGACCGCTACGAGGCCGCCCCCATCGGGTCGCAGGAGATCGAGGAACTGGAGCGCTCCGTGGAGGTGTTCCGCGCCTGGGACGCCGCCCGGGGCGGCGGTCTCCAGCGCAAGGCGGTGGTCGGCCAGCTCAACGAGGTGGGCGGCATGCTCGCCTACCGTCACCCACCCCACCTCCAGCGGCGCCTGTGGGGCGTCGCCGCCAATCTCGCCGTCCTCGCCGGCTGGATGTCGCACGACGTCGGCCTGGAGCCCACGGCCCAGAAGTACTTCGTCATCGCCGCGCACGCCGCGCGGGAGGGCGGCGACCGGCCGCGCGCCGGTGAGGCCCTGTCCCGGGCGGCCCGTCAGATGGTGCACCTCGGCCGGCCCGACGACGCGCTGGACCTGATGAAGCTCGCCCAGTCCGGGTCGGGCCAGGAACTGCTGCCGCGCACCAAGGCGATGTTCCACACCATCGAGGCCTGGGCGCAGGCGTCCATGGGCAAGGGCCAGGCGATGCGCCGCACCCTGGGCCGGGCCGAGGACCTGTTCGTCTCCGACAAGGGCGATGTGCCGCCGCCGAGCTGGATGCAGCTGTTCAACGAGGCGGACCTGTACGGCATGCAGGCCCTGGCCTACCGCACACTGGCGGAGTTCGAGCCGGGAGCGGCCGCCCACGCCCAGCACTACGCGGACAAGGCGCTGGCGCTGCGGGTGGAGGCCCAGCAGCGGTCGAAGATCTTCGACTTCCTGTCCATGGCCTCCGCCTGCTTCATCGCCGACGACCCGGAACAGGCCGACAGCTTCGCCCGGCTGGCCCTGGTGTCCATGGGGCAGAACTCCTCCCACCGCACCTGGGACCGGCTGCGCCAGATGTACCGGCTCACCGCACAGTTCGCCGACTACCCGAGGATCCAGGAGCTGCGCGAGGAGATCGAGCTGGCGCTGCCGAAGCCGAAGGGGAGGGGCGGCAAGACCGCACCGGCGTGACGGAGTCGGCGCCGGTGCCGGATGCCGGCGACCAGGATTCCGCCGCCAGAGGTCATCTGTGCTGAACGCCCGCGCCTGCCGCGCCGTCGGTGATCCGCGCTAGTCGGTCACCCGTGCCACGAGCACGCAGGCGTCGTCCTCGCGGTGCTGCTCGCCGAACTCCCGGACCATCGCCCGGACGCAGTCCTGTGCGGTGGTGGCCCCGGTGACCTGTGGCGTCATAGTGGCGAGCCACCGGTGTGCGGCCGCCTCTCCCGCGTACCCCGGCACCAGGCCGTCGGTGTGCAGGAGCAGCAGGTCGCCGGGCTCGAGGGTCTCCTCGGCCTGCCCGTACACCGCGCCGGAGGCGGCACCGAGCAGCATGCCCTCCGGTGCGTCCAGCACCCGTCCCGTTCCGCCGCGGAACAGCAGCGGGGCGAGCCGGCCGGCCCGCGCCCACACCAGGGAGCGGGTGCCAGGCCGGTAGCGCAGGCAGAGGGCGCTGCCCAGGGCGGGCTGCACGGTGGCGTCCAGCAGCCCGTTGAGGCAGGTCAGCAGCGGGCCCGGAGCGGTGCCGGCCATCGCCATGCCGCGCACCGCGCCGAGCAGCATCGCCCGGGCGGAGGCCACGGCGACGCCCTGCCCGGTCAGCCCGCCGACGCTCAGCAGTGTCGTTCCGTCGTCCACGTCGAGTGCGTCGTACCAGTCTCCGCCTATCCGGGGGCCGGTGGACGAGGGCAGATGCAGGGCGGCGATGTCGAGCCGCGGCCGGCCGGCGTGGGGCTGCGCGGTGCGCGGGCCGGTGTGCGGGAGCCGCAGGGTGCCGTGCCGTGCCGGGAGCACGGCCTCCTGCAGCTCGACCGCGAGCCGGTGCTCGGTCTGCTCGGCCTTCTGCCACTGGTGGTGCAGCGAGTCACGGGTCTCGCTGACCGCCCTGCGGCAGCGGCGCAGTTCGCTGACGTCGCGCAGGACCGCCCACATCGAGGCGGTGCTGCCGTCGGCGCCGAGCACCGGTTCGCCCATCATGTGCAGGGTGCGCACCCCGCCGTCCGGGAGTACGACACGGAACTCGCCGTCGATGGGACGGCCGTCGACGAGGCAGCCGGTGACCATGGCCGTCAGCTTCGGCCGGTCCTCGTCGAGCACCAGCGAGGGCAGCTCGTCGAGGGTGAGCGGGGGAGCGGCGGGGTCGCGGCCCAGCACGCCGTACAGCTCGGGCGACCAGCTGGCCTCGTCGGTGAGCAGATTCCACTCCGCGCTGCCGACCCGGCTGACCAGGGAGCCCTGCCGGGGGACGGGAGGCGCGGGCGAGGACGGCCCGGACGCGTGCCGCGGGGCCTCCCGCAGCTGGGCCAAGTGCTCGTCGAGGTCATTGAGCTGATGCAGCGCCAGGTCGTACAGCGCCCGCTGGAAGCGTTCCCGCGGGTCGGCGGCGTCGGCCGGGGTGCCGCGGCGCACCGCGTCCACGTCGCCCTTGAGCCGCCGGGTCTGGGAGATGAGTGCGTCGACCGAGCCGCGCCCTGGCGGCTGGGCGGCTGAGCGGTCCGCGGAGAGGTGGGACGGCATGACGCACTCCGATGCGGGTCGGAACGGCCTTCGAGACGGAGGGGCTGTTACGACTGTTGCACAGCCCGCCACGGCTCGTAAGGGATTCGGCAACACACGATAGGGCGGTGCCGAGGGCATATGCCACCGTCTTCGCGGAGTTACTCCGGGGTATGCGCGACAGGCCGGCCCGTCGCGTCAACTTCGATGATACGCAAGTGACTTGACGGGCCGATGGGTCGCCTGCGGTATACCGGCCAGGCGTTCGGGGGGCGGGCGCCCGTTCGTCCGGAATCCGGGTGTGACGGGGCGTCAGGACCCCGGTGCCTGCTCAGTACCGCAGCACCGCCGCCATTCCCTGCGCGTCCTCGAGCGTGCCGTCCGGGACGAAGCGGACCTCGGCACCGGTCTCCAGGCACTGCTCCACGATCTCGTCGACGATGTCGTGGCGCACGTCCAGATCACCGTTCGCCGCGATCACCAGATGCTCCCCGGTGTCGCGCACGCTCACCTGGTAGTTCTCCTCGACGGCCAGCAGCCGCACCCGGCCATCCCGGGCGCTCTGCCACAGCTCGTCCACCCCGGCCGCGTACTCCTTGCGCCCACGGGCGGCCTCGAGCTCCTTGAGCACCTGCTCCGTGCTCTGCCGGGCCTCCTCCTCCAGCACCGGGCGGATCGCCTGCCACACCGCCTCGTGGGGGCCGTGGGCCAGCCCGCCGTGCTGGACGTGCACGGCGTCCTTGGTGACCGTGCCGATCTCGCTGAGCGCGGACAGGGCGGCCGGCTCGCCGGTGACGTACAGCCGCCGCGGGTCGCGGCGCAGCACGGCCTCCATCGCGGCGTCGGCCTCCTTCAGGAAGCGCCGGGTGCTCTCGTCCCGGAACGCGCTCGGCTGGTCGCCGATCCGCTCCTCCCGCTCGGGGTCGAAGTTCTCCGGGGGACGGGTCATCGGGAAGCCGCCCCTGCGCTCCTCGACGACCCGGTCCACGCCGCCGCTCCACAGGGTGACCCGGTCGGCGGAGACGGACAGCACCCAGAACGGCCGCTGCGCGGCAAGGGCGGAGACCAGGTTGCGCGTGAGGAAGGTGTCCGAGAGCACCACCCGCTCGGGCACGGGGCGCCTCAGCGTCCACACCTGGTGCTCTCCGGGGGCGGCGAAGATGGCCAGGCCGTCCTCGCAGTGCGTCAGATCCACCTCGGTCAGGGCCCGGTCCAGCTCTTTGGAGACCTCGATGCGCCGGTCCCGGGTGACCGCGGGATCGGCCTCCAGCCGCCGCTTGGCCTCGGCCACCACATTACGCAGCCGGACGGCGTCCTCGGCGCTGAGCGGATCGCGCCGGTTCGTCGGCGTCAGCACGGAGACCGCAGGGTAGGGCCGCGGGCGGCGCAGTTCGGCAAGGGTCGCGGGGCTCAGATCGTGCTCCATGACAGCACCATAGAGCCGATTCCGCCGTGGGGCATTCGGGGCAATCCGGCAGACCGTGGATCCTCGGCCAGGAGCCCGGCGGCCGGCGGCGGCGCTACTCGCGCTCGTTCTCCTCCGTGCCGCAGGAGCTGCCGTCGCTGGGCAGGGAGCCGTAGAGGAGGAAGTCGTCGATCTTGCGGTGGACGCACTTGGAGGAGCCGTAGCCGGTGTGCCCCTCGCTCCGGTTGTCGAGCACCACCGCGGAGGAGCCGAGCCGCTTCGCCGTCTGCACCGTCCACTCGTACGGCGTCGCCGGGTCGCCCCGGGTGCCGACCAGCAGCATCTTCGGGGCGTCCAGGTCCTTGACCCGCTCGCGGATGTAGTCGGTCCCCTTGGGACGGCCGTGGCACAGCAGCACCTGGGCCAGCCGGTAGCGCCCGAAGACCGGAGAGGCCTCCTCGTAGGCCTCCCGCAGCCGGGCGAAGTCACGGGTCACCCGGGCGGCGGGCGGACGGTCCGGGTCGTCCGCGCAGTTCACCGCCATCAGCGCCGCCGGCAGGTTGTCCAGCGGGATCTCCTCCTCGTCGGTCAGCGGGGTGTGTCCCCGTACCGGCACCGGGACCGGCAGCGTGACCCCGCCCGTCGCGAAGGCCTCCACGCCGCGCGTGTCCCCGTCCTCCATCAGCTGGGCGAGCGCCCGTTGCAGCAGCGGCCACAGCTCCCTGCTGTACAGCCCCTGCCCCATGGCGCCGGCCAGGTCCTGGCCGGTGAACTCGAACCCGAAGTCCGTGGGCACCGGGTCCTCGTCGAGCGAGCGGACCAGCTCCACCACCTGGCTGCGGGCGAGCCGGGAGTCCTGCCCGAACGGGCAGGCGATGTCCTCGGTGCACCAGGTCAGGAAGCTCTCCAGCGCCTTCTGCTGGCCCTTGGCGCCGGCCAGGCCCTGCTCGGTCAGCGGCTCGGTCAGGGTGTCCACCCCGTCCAGCGCCATGCGGCCCACCCTGTCGGGGAACCGGGCCGCGTACACCGCGCCCAGCCGGGTGCCGTAGGAGAAGCCCAGGTAGTTGAGCTTGTCGTCGCCGAGCACCTCACGCATCAGGTCGAGATCACGGGCGACGTCCACGGTGCCCATGTGCCGCAGCACCGGTCCCGAGCGCTCGGTGCACTCGGCGGCCACCTCGCGCAACTGCCGCAGCATGCCCGCCGGATCGGACACGTCCTCGCCGTCCGTGACCTCAAGGGCCTGGCTGGTGGCCTCCTCGCCGCAGCTGACCGGTGCGGAGCGGCCGACGCCGCGGGGGTCGAAGGACACCACGTCGTACTCGTCGGTCAGGCCCAGGAACTCCTTGCCGCCGTGGGCGAGTCCCAGCACCCCGGAGCCGCCCGGGCCGCCGAAGTTCAGCACCACCGATCCCCTCGGGTCGCCGGTGCCCCGGTAGCGGGCGAGGGCCAGATCGAGGGTGCCCCGGTCCGGATCGGAGTAGTCGAGCGGCACGGTGATCTTGCCGCACTGCAGGTCCTCGGGCATGTCCGTGCCCTCGCACGCCGACCACTTGATCTTCTGGTCGGTGAAGCGGCTGAGGTCCGGCTCCTCGGCCGCGCCGGCGGCCGGCAGGCCCGCGCCCAGCAGGGCCAGCGTCGCCGCCGCGGCGACGGCGCAGCGCCGGAGAGAGGGTCGCACGGACAGCTTGGCCAGCATCGATGCCTCCACGGGCGCCGCCCGCAGCGGACCGGGAGCCGGCGCCCTGGCCCACGATAGGCGGGCTCACCCGGCCTCGCCTGTCGGCCGGACGGGCTCACCCCGTACCCCCCGTTCGGCGGGTGGGCGGCCGGCGTGAGTTCGACGGCTTTGCCGGAGTTTCGACCGCGGGGACGCCCGTTGGAGTGAACGGGGAGTGACTTACGGATAAGCCATAACTCGGATGGTGGGCCCGCGTTGCACCCGGTGCGGGCGAGTGCTCGCGACCATGTCTGGAAGGCAGGACACCTATGAGACGGGTTACCCGTAACGGTGTGATCGCCGTCGCGGCCGCGTCGGGCGCGATGGGCCTGGCCGTGCCGGCGTACGCCGATGCCGGGGCCGACGGAGCCGCGGCCGGCTCACCCGGAGTGCTCTCCGGAAACACCGTGCAGCTGCCGGTGCACGTCCCGGTCAACGTGTGCGGCAACACGGTGAACGTGGTGGGACTCCTCAACCCCGCCGCGGGCAACGCCTGCGTCAACGAGGACGGAAACGGCAAGTCCGGCGCAGGGTCCTCCGGCGGCGCCTCCGCCGAGAGCACCACGCAGAACTCCCCGGGCGTGGCCTCCGGCAACGGCGTGCAGCTGCCCGTCCATCTGCCGGTCAACGTCAGCGGGAACAGCGTGAACGTGGCCGGAGCGGGCAACGCCGCCGAGGGCAACGAGTCCGTCAACACCTCTGGCGAGAAGCCCGAGCGGCCGGCCGAGCAGGAGCCCGAGCGCTCCGTCCCGCCCCGCAGCGAGCCCGCGCCCGCCCCCGAGCCGGCGCAGCGGTCCACCGGCGCCCTCGCCGAGACCGGCGCGGACCACACCCTTCCGGTCGCCGCCACCGGTGCCGCGCTGTTCCTCGGCGGCGTCGCCCTGCACCGCCGCTTCCGCCCGCGGCGGGACGCCTGAGCGAAGGGCCGTGCCGCGCCTCGAGCCGGCCGGGCGTTCCACGCCGGCCGGCTCGGCGGGCACGCCGGGCTCAGCCCGCCGCGCGATGGAACCGGCGGTGCAGCTCCCGGACACTGTCCGTCAGCTCGGGGACCGGGCCCTCCACCGTGACGCCGGGTGCGACCTCCTGCACCGGCAGGGGCCGCACCGGCGGCGCCGGTACGCCCACCTCGGCGAGCCAGCCGGTCAGCTGTGCGGAGGAGGCCGCGTACACGATCCGTCCGAGCCCGGCCCAGGCGTGCGCCGCCGCGCACATCGGGCAGTGCTCACCGGAGGTGTACACCGTGGCGGCGGCCCGCTCCCCGGGCGTCAGATGCTCCGCGGCCCAGCGTGCCAGGGCGAACTCGGGATGCCGGGTACGGTCCCCGGAGGCCACCCGGTTGCGGTCCTCGGCGAGCACGCCGCCGTCCCCGCCCACGAGCACCGAACCGAACGGCTCGTCCCCGGCGTCGAGAGCCTCGGCCGCCAGTTCCACACAGCGGCGCAGATGCGCCAGCTCGGCATCCTTCACGACCATGGACGGCCTCCCGTGACGACGATGTGATCGGAATCTTCAGCCACCTTAGGCACCCCCGTGGAGGGGCGTCCGCCTCCATTGCGTTGCCCCGGCGGCCTCCCGGTGCTGGAGTGAGCCGCATGGATCCGGGTCCGGGCGCACACCGTCACGCGAACGGGTCCGGGGCGCACCCCGCGTGGGGTGCGCCCCGGACCCGTCGTGATGCCCGTGCGCGAAGCCGCTGCCGTGCTCGTCAGCGGCGGGCCTTCGCCCGGTCCAGCGCGATCACGCCGACCGCGGCGAGGCCGATCTGGATGAGCCATTCGACCCAGTCGACGCCCTTGGTGTCGGCCACGCCCAGGGCCGCCGCGATCGCCGAACCGATCAGTGCGGCCACGATGCCGACGAGGATCGTCCACAGAATCCCGATGCGCTGACGCCCCGGAACCACCAGACGGCCCAGGACGCCGATGACAATGCCGATGACGATGGCACTGATGATGCCGTCGATCTCCATATCGCCCCTCTTCTGCCTGACCCCCGCTGTAGAGCGTCTGCCCCCGGAGGCCGGGGACACGCACCCCGCCGCCGTACGGCGCGACGGGCGTGCGCCGGACGCGCGAACGCCGGTCCGCGGCGGGCGCGGACCGGCGTTCGGCTCCCTTCACGTATGGAGGAATCGGAGGAAGCGGCCGTGGGTCACGACCGGGTCGTGGCCCTGGCCGCCGTGGCGACACACATCAGCCCCAGCACCAGAGTCAGGGCGCCCACGACGATGTTGTTCCAGATGACTCCGGCGTCCGGGCTCTCGCCGACGATCCAGGGCGAGATGATCATCCACACGCCGAGGGCGCACATGGCTCCGCTCAGGCCGTACATGCGCGCGGGGGCCGCGGTGAATCCGAGGCCGAGGAGGCCGATCGCGATACCCACGATCAGGTTGTGGGTCACGAGCGCCGGCTGGCTCGCCGTGTAGTGCACGATCCACGGGGACACCGCACAGTACAGACCGAGCAGGAATACGGGTCCGTCGACGAGGACCACATCACGTCCGCCGAGCATGCGCTCGAAGCGGGCCCGCATCTCCGATGCATCGGGGTGGGTCGTGATGTCGCCACTGGGGTGCGAGACGTTGGCCATGTTCGTCTCCTTCGAGTAGCAGACCTGACCGCACTGATGCGGTATGCGGTAAGTGCCGCTTACGTATATTTTGCGCTTATCTCGTCTTTATGTGTAGAGGTCAGCGGGGTGTGACCCGGACGCGACATGTCCGGGTGGTCCGGGGGCGGACGGACTGTGGGCGAGGTGAGCACTCGCAGGCCCACAGGAGGTGTCCGCCCCCATGACCACGACATCGGGAGTGAAGGTGCTGGAGCGGTTCCCCGCGGGTTCGCCGCGCGGATCGTGGCCGGCCGAGGAGTACGCGGCCCGGTGCCGTGCGCAGGGCGAGCCGGCGACGGTGGTCATGGATCTGGAGTCGGACGCGTTCCTTGTCGTGGTGCCCGCCGAGGGGGGCTGAGCCTTCACCGGAATCGGTTGATCAAGGCTCAGGGCGGCGGCGCCCGACGCCGGCGGAAGCGGACCGGCGGAAGCGGACTGCGGAATCTATTGGTCTAAACCCTTGACTGGTACAGACCAAAGCGGTTGAGTGTGCCCGACACCCCCCACCACGGCCGCCCCCACGCCGTGACCGGCTCCCCGGTGCACGCGGTCGAGGGTCGCCCCTTGCTGCCCTGAGCGCGGGAGCGGCCGTGTCCCGCTAAGGAGTTGATCCCTTGTCGAGACGCCGCTTCGCCGCCGTGACCGCCGCACTCGTCCTGGCCGGTACCGCACCCGTCCTGCTCCCCGCCGCCCCCGCCGCGGCCGCCTCCTGCTCCAGCTACCCGAACTGGCAGGCCGGGAAGTGGTACAACGCCGGTGACATCGTCCGCTACACGGACGGCAGGGCCTACATGGCCGAGCACGGCAACCCGGGCTACGACCCGACCATCAGCACCTGGTACTGGGAGCCCTACGCCTGTGACAACGGGCCCGGAACTCCCGTCGGGTCCTTCGTGGTGACAGAGTCCCAGTTCAACCAGATGTTCCCGAACCGGAACCCCTTCTACACCTACAGCGGGCTCACCGCCGCCCTCAGCGCCTACCCCGGCTTCGCCGACACCGGCAGCGACACGGTGAAGAAGCAGGAGGCCGCCGCCTTCCTCGCCAACGTCAGCCACGAGACCGGCGGTCTGGTGCACGTGGTGGAGCAGAACACCGCCAACTACCCGCACTACTGCGACTGGAGCCGCCCCTACGGCTGCCCGGCCGGACAGGCCGCCTACTACGGGCGCGGGCCGATCCAGCTGAGCTGGAACTTCAACTACAAGGCGGCGGGCGACGCGCTCGGCATCGACCTGCTCAACAACCCCTGGCTGGTGCAGAACGACGCGGCCGTCGCCTGGAAGACGGCCCTGTGGTACTGGAACACCCAGACCGGCCCGGGCAGCATGACCCCGCACGCCGCCATGGTCAACCAGGCCGGCTTCGGCCAGACCATCCGCAGCATCAACGGCTCCCTGGAGTGCGACGGCAAGAACCCGGCCCAGGTGCAGAGCCGGGTCAGCACCTACCAGCGGTTCACGCAGATCCTCGGGGTCTCGCCCGGCGGCAACCTGTACTGCTGACGAACCGCTGACGCCGCACCGCAGGGCGTGGTGTCATGCACCTGACCACTTGGGGTGGGCTCTCGTGCGGCCACCCCTCGGACGAAGGGGAACACCACATGCGCACCCGCCACGCCCTGCTCGCCACCGCCGTCACGACCGCCGCGCTCGCCGCGGCGGTCGTGACCCCCGGGCCCGCCGCCGGCGCCGCGCCGGTCCCGCCGCCCGGCACGTACTACGTCCAGAGCACCGTCACCGGATTCAACGCGGCCGACCGCTCCGGAGCCGTCGAGCAGCACCGTCCGCGCGGCAACGAGGACCGCCAGCAGTGGAACCTGCGCGCCAACGGGGGCACTTACCTGCTGGAGAACGCCGACAGCCCCGGCAGCTGCCTCGGCCGCGCCGGCGACCAGGCCCGCACCGTCGGCTGCGGCAGCCAGGACGCGCCCTGGCAGATCGCTCCGGCCGACGACGACCGCTTCACCCTGACCGTGCCCGGCACCGACCGCCGCCTCGCCCTGAGCCCCAAGCCGGCCGGCGGCACCCACCCCGCGCAACTCGTCGTCGGGGGCGGCGCGGACGACCTCGCCTCCTGGTACCTCACCCCGGTCGACCCGGTCACCGGCCCCATGCCGCCCCCCGACCGCCGCACCCTCGACCAGGTCACCTTCCTCACCGCCCACAACGCCTACGCCAACGGCGTCGACGGCGGCTTCGCCCCGCCCTTCGCCGACCTCTTCCCCAATCAGAAGCGCGGCATCGAACGCCAGCTCGCCGACGGCGTACGGGGGTTCATGCTGGACATCCACCAGACCCCGGACGGCGCCATCCTCTGCCACAACAGCTGTTCCCTGGTCCGCAGACCCGTCGCCCTCTGGGTCGACCTGCAGCGGATGGTCGACTTCCTCAAGGCCCACCCCGACCAGTTCGTCACCGTGTTCCTGGAGGACTACGTCGAACCCGCGGTCCTGCGCGCCGAACTCGCCCGCGTCAACGGCCTGTCGGACGTCCTCTACCGGCCCGACCGCACCGGCGTGCGCGAACACGGCTGGCCGACCCTGGCGGAACTCACCGCCGCGGGACACCGGCTGCTGATCTTCACCGACCACAGCCGCGCCGCCGACGAGGCCGCCGGCCTCACCCGGGACAGCTTCGGCGTGATGTACCAGCGGGAGTGGACGGTCGAGAACTACTGGTCCATGGGCCCGGGCGTCGGCACCTCCGACTGGTCCTGCTACAGCCGCTGGTACGACGCAGGCACCACCATCCCGCTGACCCGCACCGAGCCCGGCTTCCGCCCGCTGTTCGTGATGAACCACTTCCGCGACGTCCCGATGACCGCCACGGCGACCACGGACAACTCCAAACTCACCGACCGCGCCCGCCGCTTCTGCCAGCCGGCGGCCCGCAAGAAGCCCAACTACCTCGCCGTCGACCACTACGACCTCGGCGACCCCGCCTCTGCGGTGGCCACCCTGAACACCTACACGTACCCGGCGGTCACCGGCTAGATCCGAAAGACAGGCCCTGGCAGGGCTCTTGGGCTCCCGCCGGTCACCGGCCCGGAAGGCGAGCGCGCTGAAGAACCTCGGTTTCCGGGTCACCCTCAACACCGACAACCGGCTCGTCTCCGGCACCACCATGACCCGCGAGATGGCGCTGCTGGTCGAGGAGGCGGGCTGGACGGCGGAGGACCTGCGGACCGTCACCGTCAACGCGCTGAAGAGCGCGTTCCTGCCGTTCGACGAGCGCAACGCGCTGATCCGGGACGTGGTGCTGCCCGGTTACGCCGACGCGCTCTGAAGCAGCCCGCGGACATAGGCGGCCTGTCCGGCGTGCTGCAGATCGTCGGACAGGACGCTGACCAGCCGCACGCCCAGGGTGACCGGCGGGTCCCAGCGCTCGTCGACGATCCGCTCCAGGTCCTTGGCGGCCAGTGAGCGCAGCGCGCCGAGCGTCTGCTCGTGCACCGCGTCGTAGTAGCCGGTCAGCAGGTCACCGGAGTCGACCCGCACCTGGGCGACCTGCTCGGGGCTGTGGCCGAACCCGGTGTCGCGGCGCCGCAGGCCGAGCCCGAAGCGCTTCTCCCAGCCGTCGGCGAGCCACACCTGCTCCAGGCCGAAGGCGTCGGCGATGTGGTCGTCCTGGATGCGGGTGAGATGCCAGACGAGCCAGGCGATCGAGTTGGCCCCGGGGCCGGGCCGGGCGTGCAGCTCGTCCGGGCCGAGGCCCTCGACGACGGCGTGGACCTCTTCCCGGATGCGGCCGTAGCCGTCGATGAGGATGTCCTTGGCATGCATGCATCCACCCTGGCGCATCCGGGCGTCCTACGCCCCTTCTTGCTCCAGGAGGGTCATCAGGGCGCGGGCCGCCGGGCTGATGGCCTGCGGGGCGGGCAGCAGGGCGACGGTCTCGTACACCGCCTCGCCGGTGTCCTTCAGCGGCAGCGCGGTGAGCGTCTCGCGCTTGTACCGGAAGTGCCGCGGCACCACGGCGATGCCCAGGTTCTCGTCCACCAGGTCCAGCAGGCTGTGCACGTCGTTCAGCTCCAGCGCCACCGTGCGCCGCACGCCCGCCGCGGCGAACGCCGCGTCGGTGGACCGGCGCGGGCCCCAGTCCGGGTGGAAGTCGACGAACACCTCCCCGCCCAGATCGGCCGGCGTCACGGGCGCCCCGGCCCGCGCCAGCCGGTGCTCCGGATGGCACAGCACCGTCATCGGCTCCGCCGTCAGCGACACCGGCCGCAGCTGATCGGAGTCCGTCTCGGTGCGGTAGGCGAACGCCAGGTCCAGGCGCCCGGCCGCGACCTCCTCCGCCAGCGCGCCCGACCCCCACTGCCGCAGCCGGATCTCCACGTCCGGGTGCCGGCGCCGGAACGCCGCCAGCAGCCGGGCCACATCCACCCCGGCGATGCACTGCTCGGTGCCGATCGACAGCGTGCCGCGCAGCACGCCCTGCACCGCCGCGACCGCCTCGTGCGCGGCACGCACCCCCGCCAGGATCCGCTCCGCCTCGGTCAGCAGCGCCCGCCCGGCCTCGGTGAGCGTCACCCGGCGGGTGGTGCGCACGAACAGCGGCGTGCCCAGCTCCCGCTCCAGCGCGCGGATCGAGGCGGACAGGCCCGACTGGGACACCATCAGCCGCTCCGCCGCCCGGGTGAAGTGCTGGTCCTCGGCGACGGCCACGAAGTGCTGGAGATGACGCAGTTCCATGATTGAGAAGCCTAGCCGCTGAATCTCATCGGATTCTTCTGTTGGACCGCTGCCCGCAGGTCACGCGAGAGTGGAGGCGACGGATCACCCTCGCGTCGAGACCCCTCAAGGAGTCGCGTTGTACACCCCGCATCCCGGCCGTTACGCGGACATGCCCTACCGGCGCACCGGACGCAGCGGCCTGAAGCTCCCCGCGCTCTCGCTCGGCCTGTGGCACAACTTCGGTCCCGACCGCCCCGCCGAGACCCAGCGCGCCATCCTGCGCCGCGCCTTCGACCTCGGCGTCACCCACTTCGACCTGGCCAACAACTACGGCCCGCCGCCCGGCGCCGCCGAGCTGGCCCTCGGCGAGGCCCTGCGGACCGACTTCGCCCCGTACCGCGACGAGCTGGTCATCTCCACCAAGGCGGGCTATCTGATGTGGCCGGGGCCCTACGGCGAGTGGGGCTCGCGCAAGTACCTGCTGTCCTCGCTGGACCAGAGCCTGAAGCGGATGGGCCTGGACTACGTCGACATCTTCTACTCGCACCGCTTCGACCCCGACACGCCGCTCGAGGAGACCATGGGCGCGCTGCACACGGCGGTCCAGCAGGGCAAGGCCCTCTACGTCGGCGTCTCCAACTACTCGGCCGAGCAGACCCGCGAGGCGGCCCGCATCCTGGCCGACCTGGGCACCCCGCTGCTGATCCACCAGCCGCGCTACTCGATGCTCGACCGCCGCCCCGAGGACGAGGGCCTGCTCGACGTCCTCGACGAACTCCAGGTAGGCTCCATCGCCTACTCCCCGCTGGAGCAGGGCCTGCTCACCGCCCGCTACCTCGACGGGATCCCCGAGGACTCCCGCGCGGCGAGCGACAGCCCCTTCCTGAACACCGACGCCCTCACCGAGGACCTGGTCGCCCGGCTGCGCACCCTGAACGAGATCGCCGCATCCCGCGGCCAGAGCCTCGCGCAGATGGCGCTGGCCTGGGTGCTGCGCGGCGGCCGCGTCACCTCCGCCCTGGTCGGCGCGAGCAGCCCGCGGCAACTGGAGGACAGCGTCGCCGCCACCCGCCGGCTCGACTTCGACACGGAGGAGCTGGCCCGCATCGACGCCGCCGTCAAGCAGTAGCGGCACCTGCCTGCTCCGGGTGCCGGAGGCCTCCCCTGCACCCGGAGCGGGGGCGCGGAAAACCGGCCGACGAGCGTCGTGCATATGCCAGGGAGACTGGCCGGAAACGCGTGGTGACAGTGCTTCAGCCGTGAACATACTCGGGGTGCGGGACCGTTTCTGCGGGGGAGGCCACGTGCACGACGAGTTCCTGTGCCATGTCACGGCGTACGGCGTCTGCGACGGCCGGCGCATCGGCGTACCGCTCGGCACCTACCGTGCGCCCACCCTCGTGCTGGCCCTGTGGTGGCTGCGGGACCGCGCCTGCTGGATCGCCGAGCGCCTCGACCCGCGGCCGGAGGCCGAGCACCTACCCCCGGGTGCGCTCGTCCCCGTCCCGGACGACGTGCCCGACGTCCCCGCCGTACTGCGCACCTGGTGCGCCGACCCGGCCCGGCAGGAAGAGGCCGCCGAGGCGCTGGCCGCCGGACGGCTGGTGCGCATCGCCACCGGCGACGACACCACCGAGTACGAACTCCTCGCCGAGTCCGTGGACGCCCTGCGCATGCAGCGCGCCGCCCCCGTCCTGGGCGTCCCCGTCGCCTGAGCGCGCTGCCCCCGTCCCGGGCGGCCCCGTCGCCCGAGCGCCCCCGCACCGGGCCCACCGCGCCAGGCACCTGCACGGACCAATCGGTAGAATTCAGGACATGGCGGAGCGGCCCAGCGCGCCGGAGCTCGTCCTGGAGACCGAGTCGGGCTCCACCCTGATCAGCCCGGTCCGTGAATACCACGTCGGACGCGACCCGTTGAGCGACATCGTCATCGACGACGCCCGGGTGTCCTGGCACCATGCCGTGCTGCGCGCCACCGACGGTCACTGGACGCTGGAGGACACCCACAGCACCAACGGCACCTACGCCGACGGCAGTCGGGTCCACACCCGCGACGTCGGCCCCGGCACCGTCATCCGCTTCGGCCACGCCACCGAAGGACCCCGCGTCCTCCTCACCGCCCCCGCACGCAACCGGCCCTCGGCGGTCGCCCACCCCGCCCTCACCCACACCTTCCGGCAGCCGACCTCCGTACGCCCGCTGCCCACCCGCACCGTCCGCATCGGCCGCGCCCCCGACAACGACCTCGTCGTCGACGACCTGATCGTCTCCCGGTACCACGCCGAGCTGCACGTCCACGCCGACGGCGGCTACGAGATCGTCGACCTCGGCGGCCACAACGGCACTTACCTCAACGGCGTGCCCGTCCAGCGCGCCGAGGTCGCCCAGGGCGACATCGTCGGCGTCGGCCACTCCGACTTCTGCCTGATCGGCGACGAACT
Source organism: Streptomyces thermocarboxydovorans (assembly GCF_039524635.1). Lineage (NCBI taxonomy): Bacteria > Bacillati > Actinomycetota > Actinomycetes > Kitasatosporales > Streptomycetaceae > Streptomyces > Streptomyces thermocarboxydovorans. The sequence goes on from NZ_BAAAGU010000021.1 coordinate 67,293, forward strand.
CCAGCAGTACGTCGACACCGGCGAGGTCTCCCTCGACGTCCAGGACCTCACCGTCACCGTCGACCGGGGCCGCAAGACCCTCCTCGACCACGTCTCCTTCCCGGTCGGCGAGAAATGCCTGCTGGCCGTCGTCGGCCCGAGCGGCGCCGGCAAGTCCACCCTGATGAACGCGCTCACCGGACAGCGTCCCGCCGACGAGGGCACCGTCCTCTACGACGGCCGCGACCTCTACCACGACTACGCCGAGCTGCGGCAGCGCATCGGGCTCGTCCCGCAGGACGACATCCTGCACACCCAGCTGCGCGTGCACGCCGCCCTGTCCTACGCCGCCGAACTGCGCTTCCCGCAGGACACCGCCCGGACCGAACGCCGCGCCCGGGTGGACGAGGTGATCCGCGAACTCGGACTCGAGGAACGCACCCGCCAGCACGTCCACAGCCTCTCCGGCGGCCAGCGCAAACGGGTCAGCGTGGCGCTGGAGCTGCTGACCAAACCGTCCCTGCTCTTCCTCGACGAGCCGACCTCCGGCCTCGACCCCGGCATGGACCGCTCGGTGATGCAGATGCTGCGCGGCCTCGCCGACGACGGCCGCACCGTCATCGTCGTCACCCACAGCGTGCTCAGCCTGGACGTCTGCGACCGGCTCCTCGTCCTCGCCCCCGGCGGCAAGGTCGCCTACTACGGCCCGCCCGAGGAGGCCCTGCCCTTCTTCGGCTTCGACCACTGGCCGGCCGCCTTCGACGCGTTCGAGCACGACCAGGACCGCGACTGGGCGGGCGAGTACCGGCAGTCCCCCTACTACCGGCGCTACGTCGCCCAGGGACCCGCGCAGCCGCAGCGCCCCCGCGAGGAACCGGTCCCCGTCGTGCCGCCCGTGCCGCCGCCCAAGCCGCGCCGCTGGGGCGCCCAGCTGAGCACACTGGTCCGCCGCTACACCGCGGCCCTCGCCGCGGACCGCACCTTCCTCGTCATCATGATCGCGCTGCCGTTCGTGATGGGTGCCATGGCACGGGCGCTGGCCGGCTCGGAGCTGACCCGCAAGTCCGCCATGAACGCGCTGCTGATCCTGTGCGTCGGCGCGGTCCTCACCGGTTCCGCCAACGCGGTGCGCGAACTGGTCAAGGAACGGGTGATCTACCAGCGTGAGCGGGCCGTGGGCCTGTCCAGATCGGCGTATCTGATGTCCAAGGTGGTCGTGCTCGGCACGGTCACCGCGCTCCAGGCGGACGTGCTCACCCTGGTCGCGCTGTCCGGCGTCGACCTGCACGCACCGCGCGGCGACGGCGTGGTGATGCCGCCCCTTGTCGAGATCACCGTCGCGGTGGCGCTGCTCGCCTTCGCCGCGATGATGCTCGGGCTGCTGGTCTCCGCCGCGGTGCCCAAGGAGGAGGTGACGATGCCGCTGCTGGTGCTGCTCGCCATCGTCCAGGTCGTCTTCTGCGGCGCCCTGCTGTCGCTCGCCGACGTGCTGGTCCTGGAGCAGGCCGCCTGGCTGGTGCCCGCCCGCTGGGGCTTCGCCGCGATGGCCGGCACCATCGACCTGTCCGCGCTCTCACCGGGCGAGCTCAGCAGCGATCCGCTCTTCTCCCACGAGGCGGGCGCATGGCTGCGCTCCGTCGGCATGCTGCTCGTCCTGTCGCTGGTCTTCGGACTCCTGGTCTCCCGGCTGCTGCGGCGCCAGGAGCCCGTGGTGATGCGGAAGTAGCGCCCGCGATGACCGGCCCCGGCTTCCGCCCCACGCACGTCGTCCCCACCGGCGGACTCCCCACCTGGGAGAGCCCCGACCCGGGCCGCCCCAGCGTGCCGCTCGACCCGCTGCTGCCGGTGCAGCTGCTGCAGCGGCAGGGCGACTGGGGCCATGTGCTGTGCTCCAACGGCTGGTCCGCCTGGGTCGACGCCCGCCGCCTGCTCGCCGTGCCCCAGGACCCGCCCGCCGCCGACCCGCCGATGGCCCGCACCGCCGACCCCCGGCCGCTGCTGCTGCGCGCCGAGGAGACCCTGGCCCGCTACCGGGCCGCCGTCACCGACCTGGCCGACGGCACCCTCGACGGCGAGACCTTCGGCGCCCGCACCCGCGGGCTGCGCATCGGCCTCGTCGTCGACGGCGACTCCCTGTGGCTCTACGACTCCGACCACGGGCGCTGGGTCTACACGGACGGCACCGCCCTCCACACCCACGCGGTCGACACGGCGCCGGGCGCCGGGACCCCCTCGCCCGCACATCCGCCCACTCAGGTGGTCCCGGAGGGGCAGGCTCCTGCGGAGCCGAAAGGGGTGGTGCCGGAGGAGCCGGCGAAGGGTGCGGGGGAGGGGCCCGCTCAGATGGTGGGGGAGGAGCCGACCGAGGTGGCGGGCGGGGAGCCCGGTCGGCCGGTGGCGGCGAAGCCCACCGAGGTGGTGCCGGAGGAGCCGGAACGGGCTGCGCCCGATGAGCCCACCCGAGTCGTGCCCCCGGAGGGCACCCGGCGTGGCGGGTCGGAGGGTGACGGGACATGACTGGGGACACCAGCCTGTTCGCGGGGCGGCCGGCCGATCTGACGGGGCGCCGTATCGCCGGATACCGCATCGAACGCGAGATCGGCCGCGGCGGCATGGCCGTCGTCTACCGCGCCCACGACCTCCGTCTGGACCGCACCGTCGCGCTGAAGCTGCTCGCCCCGGACCTGGCCCGCAACGACACCTTCCGCCGCCGCTTCACCCATGAGTCCCGTACCGCGGCGGCCATCGACCACCCGCACATCGTGCCCGTCTTCGAGGCCGGTGAGACCGAGGGCGTCCTCTACATCGCCATGCGCTACGTCGACGGCAGCGACCTGCGCCGCCTGCTGGACCGCGAGGGACCGCTGCCGGTCGCCACCGCGGTACGCATCGCCGCCCAGGTGGCCTCCGCGCTCGACGCCGCCCATGAGCACGCCCTGGTGCACCGGGACGTGAAACCGGGCAACATCCTGGTCGCCCACGGCACCGACACCGACCACCCCGAGCACGTGTATCTCACCGACTTCGGGCTGACCAAGAAGTCGCTGTCCCTGACCGGCTTCACCACGGTGGGCCAGTTCGTCGGCACCCTGGACTACGTCGCCCCCGAGCAGATCTCCGGCCGCCCGGTCGACGCGCGCTGCGACGTCTACGGCCTCGCCTGCGTCGTGTACGAGACCCTCACCGGGCACCCGCCGTTCCTCCGCGAGGACGACATGGCCCTGCTGTGGGCCCACCAGTACGACCCTCCGCCGCCGGTGACCGAGGCCCGCCCCGGCCTGCCCCCCGAGGCCGACGACGTATTCACCACGGCCTTGGCCAAGAGCCCTGAGGACCGTTACGCCTCTTGCCGGGACTTTGTCGTGGCGCTGCGCGACGCCGCCGCGGAGAGCGCGGGCGGCCCGGGCGGTGCCGTCCCGCAGCCGTCCGGGGGCCCGGCCGCACCGGGGGCCGGCCGTCGGCCGAAGCCGCCCCCGGACTGGGCGCGCCCGGCCTTCGGGCCGCAGGCCCGGTAGTCCGGACGGGTCACCCGGCGCCGGCGGACGCGGCCACGTGCTGCTTCTCGCGCCGCCGTTGCAGCAGCAGCGCCAGGAGCGCGCCCAGGAATCCGGTGACCAGCCCCCACAGCAGCGCGAGCCCCAGCGCACCCCACACCTGCGGATCGAGCAGCACCTGACCGGCCAGTCCCTCGCCCAGATCGCCGATGCCGAGCACGGACAGGCCGAGCCGGGCGGAGACGCGGCCCACCAGGCAGATCATCAGCACCGTCAGCGCCAGCGCCACCGCCAGGTGCACGGCGTGCTGCCAGACCCGGATCCGCGGCGGCGCCACGGCCGCCATCACGAACGCCACGGTCAGCAGCAGCACGCCGGTGACGACCGGAAGCCACCACACCCGGCCGTCGTGCTCGGCGAGCGTGCCCAGGTTGAGCGTGGAGATGTCGGGGGTGCGCAGCACCTCGTCGAGCAGCTTGGGCATGGGCAGCCCGAAGGGCCCGTTCACCCTGCCGTTCCAGGTGGCGCCGAGCCCGATCGTCAGGGCGAGCCAGACGACATTGGGCAGACCGAGCAGGATCACCGCGAACGTCTCGGACGGATGGTCCCGGGTGGCGGCCACCACCAGCGCGATCACCAGGCCGATGACCACGAAGGCGAGCAGCAGCTGCACCATCGCGTGCGCGGCGGGACGCACCGTCGTGTGGAAGCGCAGCAGCCGGCCCGGCAGCGGGGCGCCGCGCGCCACCATCAGGGCCAGCAGCAGTACGCCCGCCAGCCAGACCAGGCCCACCAGCACGGTCAGCGGCACGTTCGCGGCGAAGCCGATCTCCGGGTGGATGCCCAGCAGGTCCCCGAGGTCGCTCAGTGCTCCCTCGCCGAGGGAGATCTCGAAGGTGTGGCGGGCGGTGCAGGCCAGTGCGAGCAGGGCGATCAGCCACAGCGCCAGGAAGCGTGCCGTCCAGCCCGCCAGCTCGGGGGCGCCCGTCACCGCACGGTGCCGCAGCGGCCGCAGGAACCCCCAGCCGATCACCAGCGCGCCGGTGAGGGTCACGGACAGCGGCATGACCGTCAGGCCGCCCTCGGCACCGGCCAGCGAGCCCGCGTCTCCGGACAGTTCCACCGTGCCGCCGACCGCGGTGACCACGGTCGCCGCGACCACCCTGGGGAACGACCCGTCCGGGAGATCCACGGCCCCGGCCGCCCACAAGCCCAGCGTGGCCACCACGACCATGGCGATCAGCCCGCCGAGCACCGTGGCCAGGGCCTGGAGCCAGCCGTGGCGGGCGACCGCCCGGTCGGGGAGGGTGGTGCGTGCAGTCACGCTGTCACGCTAAGCAGGGCCCGCGCACGGCGCTTGCCGGGAGGTCCGTCCGCGTCGGCTTGCGGGCGGTGCACCCCACGCACACACAATGAACGCGTAACGGAAGAAAAGGGATGAATCAGATGAATATGACCGCAACCGTCCCTGCGTGACTGCCCGGGGATGACCCGTGCGGGAAGAAGGGCTCGTGAGTGTCGAACCGCCGGACTCCGGCCGACCCACCGGACCCCCCTCCGGACCCCTGCCGGGCCGCTCCGAACCACCGTCGTCCGATCCTCCCTCCCAGCCGCCACCGTCCGGCCCCTCGTCCCAGCAGCCTTCGTCCGGACCGCCCTCCGAGCCGCCCTCGTCCGGGCCGCCCTCCCAGCCGCCCGGCGCGGGCGGTGGCGACGGGAGCGCTGCCGGCGGGGGCGGCGAGGGGCCGCGGGAGCCGGGCCGCCGCCCGTGGTGGAAGTCGGTGGCCGGGATCTCGGTGGTCGCCGTGGCCGTGGTGGCGGCCGTGATCCTCGCCGTGGTGCTCGGCCGCTCCGACGGCGGCACGGAGGCCGGCGGCGGAGGCGGCGGCGAGGTCTTCCTGCAGGCCGCCGATTCACCGGGCCGTGATCCGTTCACCGAGTCGACGGCCGAGGACAGCGCCCCCCCGACCGCCACCCCGTCCGCACCCACCGCCTCGGCCACACCCGGCGGGGTGCGCGTCGTGGAGGGCGGACGCCCCGGCCTGTACGGCGGCACCCGCAACAATGCCGCCTGCGACGTCGAACAGCAGATCAAGTACCTCCAGGACGTCCCGGCCAAGAACGAGGCGTTCGCCTCCGTGCTCGACCTCGAGCCCTCCCGCGTCCCCGACCACCTGCGCTCGCTCACCCCGCTGCAGCTGCGCATGGACACCCGCGTCACCAACCACGGCTACCGCGACGGCGCCGCCATCCCCTACCAGGCCGTCCTCCAGGCGGGCACCGCGGTGCTGGTCGACGACCGCGGGGTGCCGCGGGTCCGCTGCGCCTGCGGCAACCCGCTGACCGAACCCGTCGAGCAGTCCGACCCCCGCTACACCGGCGACCGCTGGCCCGGCTACGACCCGGCCAAGGTCGTCGTGGTCGAACCGGCGCCCGAACCGGTCGAGAAGTTCGTCGTCTACGACCCGGAGAAGGACAGCTGGTTCGAGCGGGAGCGCGGTGACAAGGGCAAGGCGGACAAGCCGACCCGTCCGCCGGGCAAGCCGAGCCCCTCGGACGGCACCGGCACACCCTCCACCGAGGGCACCGGCGAGGAGTCCGGATGCCCGCCCGGTGAGCAGTGCCCGTCCGGCTCACCCTCGCCGTCCGCCCCGGACTCCGAGCCCGGCACCGGTGAGTCCCCGACCGACGAGGCGCCGTCCGAGGAGGTGCCGACCGAAGAAGGAGGCGAGGACGGCGACTCGTCCGCCCCCGGCTCCTCGCAACCGCCCCCGCAGGGGTCCGACACCGCGCCCGAGCCCGGCACCGACGAGGCCCCGCCGCCGTCGTCCTGACGCCCCGGGCGTCCAGGGAACATCGTCCGGCGCCGGTGCGTACCGTGACGCCGGTCCCGCAGCGGCGACCGCGCGGCCCACTCTCGGCGAAGGAGACCAGGAGTCGCTCGCCCCGCCGACCGCCGCCTCCGCGAGGTCCGGCCCCAGTCGTCGGGCGCAGCACTTCGCCAAGTCCGCCAGTTCCGCGACCTGTTGGCTGCGCTCGCCGCAGACAATTCAGCGGACGTCCGCTCGAAGACGCCGGCGCTGCTCAGATCCGGTCGGCGCGGGCGGCGCGGACCACCAGGGCGTATTCGCCGAGGCCCAGCATCCGGTCGGCGCGCAGTTCGGCCAGGGAGGTGCGGATCGTCTCGATGCGGCCGGTGACCGGGTCGAGGGCCGCGTCCAGCACGGTGCCGCGTTCCTCGCCGGTCTCGGTGAGCACCCGGCAGCCGAGCAGATCGCGCTGCCGTGTCCCTCGTTCCGTCTCGCCGGTGCCGGCCTCCTCGCCCGTGTCCGTGCGGACCACTACCCGGTCCTCCGTCACGGCGATCACGTCGCGCCAGGGCGTCACCGTCTCCCCGCGCAAAGCCCGCCGGATCAGCGCGTCACGGTCGCGCACCATCACCGCGTCGCGGCCCAGGCAGTACACCGCCGGCCAGGGCAGGTCCTGGGGCAGCTGGCCCGACCAGAGGGCCCGGCCGGTGAGCGTGAAGCCGGCGATCCGCTCGGCGGCCGGATCGAAGACGGCGTCCTTGACGTGAGCGACGGCATCACCGCCCAGCGTCACCACGGGCAGGGTCGCAAGACACCGCACCGACATCAGTTCGTCCACGATTGTCCGGGTTCCCTGCTGTGCTGTGGCCAACACAGACCGGGGGGACTGCCTTGGACGAGTCGGGGTACGAGCACAGGTGCAGAGCGTCCGGCCGGCTCCCAGAGAGAAACGCATGACCTACCACCTGGACGGTGCAGTGATTCCGACTGGTTTCGACGTGCCCGTGGAACCGCTTCGGCGGGCGGCACACTTCACCGGCGAGCCGGGCTGCATCGCCCAGGCGCGGGAGTTCGCCGCGCAGTTCCTCGATCAGCTCAGGAACGAGTGGTGTGCCACCGTCGACGAGCGGGTCACCGGCGCCGTACTGCTCGTGGTGAGCGAGCTCGTCACCAACGCCGACCGGCACAGCGAGGGCCCGTACATCCTGGAGCTGGAGGGCACCGACGCCTCGCTCACGGTGTCCGTCTACGACAGCTGCGCCACGCCGCCCAGCGTCTTCCCGCGCGACCCCGAGCGCATCGGCCGGCACGGGCTGGAGATCGTGCAGGCGCTGGCCCGGAACGTCTGTGTGGAGCTGGTGCCCGTCGGCAAGTGCGTGCGCGCGGTTCTCGACTTCGACGCGTGACCGACCACGCCTGACACGCCTGACACGCCTGACACGCCTGACACGCCTGACCCCGGCCCGGGCGGCTTCCCGGCCGGGACGGGTGAGCGCCGGGTGCCCTCCCCGCGCGGTGAGGGCACCCGGACGGCCGTGCGGCTCCGCGTCGCTCAGGCGCAGCCCAGCTCGCCCAGCATCCCCTGGCGCAGCCGCGTGATGATCCGCTTGATCAGGCGGGACACATGCATCTGGGAGCAGCCGAGGCGCTCGCCGATCTCCGCCTGGGTGGCCTCCTCCACGAACCGCATGTGGATGATCTGCCGGTCGCGCTCGCTGAGTTCCGCCATCAGCGGCGCCAGCGCGTGGAAGTCCTCGACGAGCCGCAGCCCCTCCTCCTCCACGCCGATGAAGTCGGCGAGGACCGCCTCACCGTTCTCCGGACCGTCACCGGTGAGGGCGGCGTCCAGGGAGGAGGAGTTGTAGCCGTTCGCGGCGATCTGGCCCTCGACGACCTGCTGCTCGGTGATGTTCATCAGCGTGGCGAGCTCGGCGGCCGTCGGCTCACGGTCCAGCCGGCTGGCCAGCTCCTCGCGGGCCTTGGCCAGTTCCACCCGCAGCTCCTGCAGCCGCCGCGGCACATGCACGGCCCAGGTGGTGTCACGGAAGAACCGCTTGATCTCGCCCACGATGTAGGGCAGCGCGAAGGAGGTGAACTCGACCTCGCGCGACAGCTCGAACCGGTCGATGGCCTTGATCAGGCCGATCATGCCGGTCTGGACGATGTCCTCCATGTCGTCGCCGCGGCCGCGGAACCGTCCGGCCGCGAACCGCACCAGCGACATGTTCATCTCGATCAGCGTGTTCCGCGCGTACTGGTACTCGTGCGTCCCCTCCTCCAGCTCCGTCAGGCGACGGAAGAACTGGCGGGACAGCTCCCTGGCGTCGCGCGGAGCGACGCTGCGCGGGTCCGCGACCCCGGGAAGACCTCCGTCACCCGTAGCGGCCTCGGTGCTCTGATCGACCTGCGCCTGCGCCCGGATCACGGCGGTCTCCATTTCCTCTCCCCACGAAAGTCACGGCCAACATGTGTGCCTGGACCTGCGAGACCCCGGGTACCCCCGGCCTTCCGATGCATGCCGTCCGTTTTCGTAGGGCACAGCGTAGGGCCGTCCGTGCGACCCGGCATCTCGGGCGGGGCCGCGGGTGGTGGCCGCCCGGAGACCGGCGCTTCACTCAGGGCGGAATGCCTTCCGTCGGCGGCCGGGATTCCTACGCTGAGAGGGTGACCGATCGAGCGCCCGACCACGCCCACGTCATCCCGTTGCGCCCCCGGACCACGCGCCGGGACCGCCCGCCCCGCGAGCAGCCGGGGCCGCCCCGCACCGCGACCGCGCCCCCACGCCCCTTCTCCGCCCCGGCTGCCACACCGCCCGGCCCTGCCCCCGCCCCCGCTCCCAAGGAGCCGCTGTGGCGGGACCTGGTGGGTGAGGTGCTGCGCCGGGAGCGGCAGGAGCAGGAGCGGACGCTGAAGGACGTCGCCGACGCCGCCCGGATCTCCATGCCGTACCTGTCGGAGGTGGAGCGGGGCCGCAAGGAGGCTTCCTCGGAGGTCCTCGCGGCTGCCGCCCAGGCCCTCGGTCTGAGCCTGGGCGACCTGCTGGCGCGGGCCCAGGGCGAGCTGGTCCGCATCACCTCCCGCCGGACAGCCCGCGACCGTGCGGTGCCGCGGTCCCCGCACGACGGGCTGTGCCTGGCCGCCTGAGACGGGTGCGGGCGCCGGGCGGCCCGTACCACGTTGATCCGCCCGGCGCCTCACACCATCCGGCGTCTCACACCATGACGAGGCGCCGGCTCAGCACCTCGTCGGCCAGGCCGTAGGACACGGCCTCCTGCGCGGTGAACACCTTGTCGCGGTCCATGTCCGCCCGCAGCGTCTCCACGTCGTGGCGGGTGTGCCGGGACAGCACCTCCTCCACCTGCGAGCGGATCCGGACCATCTCCTTGGCCTGCAGCGACAGGTCCGAGGCGGTGCCGCGCGCCCCGGCTCCACTGTCGGCCGCGGACGGCGCCCACCGGCCGTTTCTCTGCCCCCGGCAGATTCGCCACGGGCAGAGCGTCTCCGGGTTCGGACGACAACCGCCGGTGGCCGATGAGTTCCGGGCCGCCGGGCGGTCGGTACAGGTGAACCGCGCCGACCGGCGCCGCACCCCAGGAGGAACCATGACCACCAAGGGCTTCACCACCTGTCTCTGGTTCGACGGCCAGGCCGAGGAGGCCGCGAACTTCTACGTCTCCGTCTTCAAGGACTCCAGCCTCGGCGACACCTTGCGCTACACCGAGGCGGGCCCCGGCCCCGCGGGCAGTGTCCTGACCGTGGAGTTCGTGCTCAACGGGCAGAAGTTCATCGCCCTGAACGGCGGGCCCGAGTTCAAGTTCAGCGAGGCGATCTCCTTCCAGATCGACTGCGAGAACCAGGCCGAGGTCGACTACTACTGGGACAAGCTTGTCGAGGGCGGCGGCGAGCACGGGCCGTGCGGATGGCTCAAGGACCGCTTCGGAGTCTCCTGGCAGGTCAACCCGGTCCGGCTGACCCAGATGCTCAAGGACCCCGACCAGTCCAAGGCCGACCGCGCGATGAAGGCCATGCTGCAGATGCACAAGCTGGACATCCCCGAGCTGGAGAAGGCGTACGCGGGCGGGTGACCGCCACGCGGCGCAGGCGAGGAAGGCCGGCCGGTCACGCCCGTCGCGCCCGTCAGCCCCGCCTGTCCTGACCGATCACCCGGGTGATCTCCCCGGTGATGCGCACGATGCCGGGGGAGCGGACCGGGCACGGCCGCGGGGTCGACGTGGTCGGGGCCAGACAGAAGTGGAGGTGGTCGTCGTCGCGGTGCAGGGCCGTGCGGCCGCGGCCGGGCTGGGTGCAGTCGCCCGCACGGGAGCGTTCCGCGGCCGTGCACGGCAGGTGCTGCGTCCAGGAGTAGCGGGCACCCGGCGCGCTCACCGTGCGGCCCGCGTCCGCCACCAGGTCGCCCGAGGCCGCCGCCCGCCGCTCGTACAGGGCGTTCACCCGGCGCACCCGGTCCGGTGTCATCGGGTCGGGGCCCTGCAGCACCCACACGATCCGGGGGCCCTCGCCCCCTCCCGCCGCGCGGATCTGCTCGGTGAGCCGGCGCGCGTCCGCCGCGTACCGTGCGAAGTACCGCTTCGGTTCCGCGGCGTGGGTGATGCCGTCCATGCACCAGGTGTAGCCCCAGGCGTTGCCCCAGAACTGCAGGACCACATGGTCCGGCCGCAGCCTGCGCACCAGGGCGGCGGCCTTGTCCCGGGCGGGGACCAGCGACCGCTTGCCGGTGCCCTCCAGGTAGTCGCACAGCGTGGTGCCCGAGTACGGGGCGCTCGTGTACTCGGCGCGCAGCTCCCGCCGCAGCTCGGCGCCCAGCACCTGCTGGCTCTCCATCGCCAGTGAGTCCCCCAGGTACAGCACCACGGGCGGCCGGCTCGCCGGCGGTGCCGTGCCGGGCGTCGCGGCGGGGCGCCGGTGCGTGGTGGAGGACGGTGCCCGCGGTTCCGCGGAGGGCGGCGCGGCCTCGGGGCCGGACGACGGGTCGGTGCACCCGGCGAGCAACGCGGCGGCCAGCAGCACGAACACGACCCACACCCTGCGCATACAGAGACCCCCGCCCCGGGCCGGTCACGACGGCTCCCCAGGCAAGCACAGCCGCGACCAGTGCGGTAGACGGCGTTCAGGACGGCTCTTTCACAAGCGCCCCGCGGTCACCGGCGGCTCGGCGCGCGAGGCGCTCCGCGGGTGACTAGCGTGAGAAACCGGAGAGATCCCCACAGACATCCCCCATATCGACATCCCCCATAGACATCCCCCATAGGGAAGGTCGGGACCATGGCCGAGTCACCTGAGGGTGCCCCTTGCTGGGCCGACGCGATGTTCACCGACGTCGAGGGAGCCAAGCGGTTCTACGGCGACGTCCTCGGCTGGACCTTCGGCGAGTCGTCGTCGGAGTACGGCAACTACACCCTGGCCTACGCGAACGGCAAGGCGGCCGCCGCGGTGGTCCCGCCCATGCCGGGGCAGGCGGGCAAGTCGCAGTGGTGCCTTTACCTGGCCTCGCCGGACGCGGCCGGCACCGCGCAGAAGATCCGCGACAACGGCGGCGAGATCCTGATGGAGCCGATGCAGGTCGCCGACTTCGGCTGGATGTGCCTGGCCCGCGACCCGGGCGGTTCGGTGTTCGGCGTCTGGCAGGCCGGCAGCCACGAGGGCTTCGAGACGGAGATGGGGAAGCCGGGCGCGTTCGCCTGGGCGGAGGTCTTCACCCGCGAGCCCGCCAAGTCCGACGCGTTCTTCCCGGCCGTCTTCGGCTACACCAGCCGCCAGATGCAGGACGAGTCGATGGACTTCCGGGTGTACTACCTCGGTGAGCGGCCCGCGCTGGGCCGGATGGAGATGGGGGACGACTTCCCGCCCGAGGTGCCGCCCTACATCAACGTCTACTACGGCGTCGCCGACTGCGACGAGGCCGTGTCGAAGGCCACCGGGCTCGGCGGCGTGCTGCAGTTCGGCCCGATGGACACGCCGTTCGGCCGCTTCGCCGCGCTGACCGACCCGCAGGGCGCCGCCTTCTCGGTCATCGACACCACGAAGACCGAGGGCGAGATGCCCCCGATGACCGAGGTGTGAGCGGCGCGGAGGGGGCCGGTCACCGGTTCGCCGGGGCCGGCGCGGGCTCATGGGCTCCGCCGGGAGCCCTCCCCGGGTCATGGCATGATCGGGGGATGCGTGAACGTGTTGTGGCCGCCTGCGACGGAGCCTCGAAGGGCAACCCCGGACCCGCCGGCTGGGCGTGGGTGATCGCCGACTCCTCCGAGACCCCGGTCCGCTGGCAGGCGGGGGCGCTGGGGAAGGCCACCAACAACGTCGCCGAGCTCACCGCTCTCGAGCGGCTGCTCGCGGCGACCGATCCGGACGTGCCGCTCGAGGTCCGCATGGACTCGCAGTACGCCATGAAGGCCGTCACCACCTGGCTGCCCGGCTGGAAGCGCAACTGCTGGAAGACGGCGGCCGGCAAGCCGGTCGCCAACCAGGAGCTGGTGGTCCGCATCGACGAGCTGCTGCAGGGCCGCGCCGTCGAGTTCCGCTACGTGCCCGCCCACCAGGTCGACGGCGACCGGCTCAACGACTTCGCCGACCGCGCCGCCAGCCAGGCCGCGAGCGAGCAGCGCGACGCCGGGAGCGAGCTGGGCTCGCCCGAGCCGCCGCCCGCCCCCGACACCCCGCCGGGCCGCGGCGGCAGCCGCAAGAACGGCACCGCGGCCCGGACGTCCCGGTCCCGCTCCGGATCCTCCTCACGCACCATCAAGGCGAAGTTCCCCGGCCGCTGCCTGTGCGGCCGCTCCTACGCCGCCGGGGAGCCGATCGCCAGGAACGACCGCGGCTGGGGCCACCCGGAGTGCCGGACCGCCGAGAGCGCCTGACACCAAGACCGCGGCGGGCGCCGCGCGTTCAGGCGCCCGGCCGCTGCGCTTGAGCTCGAGCAGCGCGGCGACGAACCGGCGCTTCTCCTCGGCGGTCAGCAGGGCCTGGTTCTTGCGGACGGTCATGTGCGGGTGGCTCCCGGAGTACGTGCGAGTGCGTGCTGGTGCTGCGTGCGGTGCGGTGCGGTTCAGCCAGCTGCGGGGAAGGGCAGCAGCGCTGCGCCCTGCAGTTGTGTTCTTCCGTGCCGGGCGTCCGACGCGAATGCGCGAACCGGGGCGCGGTCGGCGTCCGGCGGGACGCGTCGGCCGGTCACCCGCCGCGACCGGCGTCCGGCCGGGACCGGTGACAGACTGACGGCCATGGAAGAGCGCACATTCCACAGGTCCGGCCAGCACGCCTCCGTCATCGGTCTGGGCACCTGGCAGCTCGGCGCGGACTGGGGCGACGTCGACGACAAGCAGGCCCACGCCGTCCTGGAGGCCGCCGCCGAGTCCGGCGTCACCTTCTTCGACACCGCCGACGTCTACGGCGACGGGCGCAGCGAGCAGACCATCGCCTCGTTCCTCGGCGGACGCCCCGATCTGCACGTGCTGGTCGCCACCAAGATGGGCCGGCGCGTCGAGCAGATCCCCGAGAACTACGTCCTGTCCAACTTCCGCGCATGGAACGACCGGTCACGCCGCTACCTCGGCGCCGACCGGATCGACCTGGTGCAGCTGCACTGCCCGCCGACGCCCGTCTACTCCCGCGACGAGGTCTTCGACGCCCTCGACACCCTGGTGGCCGAGGAGCGTATCGCCGCCTACGGAGTCAGCGTGGAGACCTGCGCCGAGGCGCTCGCGGCGATCGCCCGCCCGAACGTGGCCAGTGTGCAGATCATCCTCAACCCGTTCCGCATGAAGCCGCTGCGCGAGGTGCTGCCCGCCGCCCGCGAGGCCGGGGTCGGCATCATCGCCCGCGTGCCGCTGGCCTCCGGACTGCTCTCCGGCAAGTACACCAAGGACACCGTCTTCCCGGAGAACGACCACCGCACGTTCAACCGGCACGGCGAGGCCTTCGACCAGGGCGAGACAGGGGCGGGACTGCGAGGACGTGGTCACCCAGCTCGCCGCCGCGTCCCGGGCCCTGGACAAGGCCGGTTTCGCGATCATCGCCACCGGCCTGCAGCACTGCCTGACCGACGCGGACCTGGCCGCCTCCGGCGACCGGGAGCAGATGCGCACCCGGCTGGAGAAGCTCTTCCTGTCCCTGGCCTGAGCCGCGGCGCCACGCCGGCCGCCGGCGCCGCTCAGGTCGTGCGTCCGGCGCATCGTCGGACTCTCAGGCTCCCCGGGCTCCTCGGGCTCCCCGAGCTTCTCAGGCGAGGGCGTCGGTCATGACGGCCGCCACCGCCAGCACCACGGCGAAGGCCCGCTGCAGCAGCGTCCCGGTGATCCGTGCGGCGAGGCGCTTGCCGTCCCAGGCAACTTGCGTGCAGGTGGAGTTGGGAGGCGCGCATCAGTCCGTGCTGCCGGGGGAGTTTGTTGCGCTGGGCTTGCTAGCCGGGGCGGCTGAGGGTGAGCCCTGCCTCGCTGGCGGCGTCGAAGCGGTCGTCGACGGCGACCACGTCACGGCCGGCGGCGTCCAGCAGCGAGGCGGCGATCGCCGCGCGCATCCCGGTGGCGCAGTGCACCCACACCGTCCCGTCCGGCACATCGCCGAGGCGTCCGTGCAGCTCGTGGACGGGGATGTGGACGGAGCCGTCGATGCCGCCGTCCCGGCGCTCCGAGCGCCGGCGCACGTCCAGCACGACGAAATCGTCGCCGCGCCGACGGGCGGCGGCGAGCTCGGCGAAGCGGGCGCGGCGGAAGGAGGCGAGCCGTTCGCCGTCCCGGATCCAGCCGGCCGGATCGCCGGTCGCGGCGGCCGCCGGGCGGTCGATGCCCACCCGTGCCAGCTCCCGCTGCGCGGCGCCGATCTGCTCCGGAGTCTCCCCGAGGAGGGAGACGGGCCTGCCCCAGGGGATCAGCCAGGCCAGGTAGGTGGCGAGCCTGCTCTCGCCCTCGAAGTTGAACGACCCGGCCACATGCCCCTCGGCGAATGCGGTGCGGCTGCGCAGGTCCACCACCCACTCGCCGGCGGCCAGCCGGGCGGCGAGCTCCGCGGCGTCCGCCCGCCTCGGCGGGGTGAGGTCGACCGGCGCGGGGCCCTCGGCGTTGACCGGACCCATGTGCGCGTAGTAGGCGGGCACGTCGTCCAGCCCGGCGAGCATCCGGGCGACGAAGGTGTCGACGTCCAGGCTCAGCGCGTCGTTGGTCGAGCGTTCCTTGCCGATCGTCGTCGCGTCCCCCTCGGCCTGGGTGGAGGAGCAGAAGCTGCCGAACCCGTGGGTGGGCAGCACCTGCACCTCGTCGTCCAGCTCGTCGGCCAGCCGGTGGGCGGAGGCGTGCTGGGCGCGGGCCAGCCGCTCCGTCAGCCGGGGCTCGACCAGATCGGGGCGGCCCACGGCACCGACGAGCAGGGAGCCGCCGGTGAACGCCGCCACGTCGCGCCCGTCCTCGACGAGGGCGTAGGAGGTGTGGTGCGGGGTGTGCCCGGGGGTGGCGATCGCGCGCAGCCGAAGGCTCGCGTCGACCGTCACGGTGTCGCCGTCGGCGACGGGGGTGCGGTCGAACGACACCTGCGCCCCGGCCGGCACCAGGTAGCGGGCGCCGGTGACGCGGGCCAGCTCCAGGCCGCCGCTGACGTAGTCGTTGTGCACATGGGTCTCGGCCACGAAGGCGATGCGCACCCCGTGGCGGGCCGCCGCGCCGATGACCCGGTCGATGTCCCGCGGCGGGTCGATCACCACCGCGGCACCGGGGCCGCCGGCCAGGTAGCTGCGGTTGCCCAGGCCATCGAACTCCAGGGTGCCGACGAAGAACACGGCTCCCGACTCCTCTCGTTGTACCCCGGGGGTATCTGGCTCCCACCCTGGCAGCTGTACCCAGGGGGGTGTCACTCGGCGGTCAGTGCGGCACGTCCCGCCTCCAGGCGGGCGACCGGGACGCGGAAGGGGGAGCAGGAGACGTAGTCGAGGCCGGCGGCGTGGAAGAAGTGCACCGAATCCGGGTCCCCGCCGTGCTCGCCGCACACCCCGAGCTGCAGACCGGGCCGGGCGGCGCGGCCCTCGGCGACCGCGATCTGCACCAGGCGACCCACGCCCTGACGGTCGATCGTCTCGAACGGGGACACCGAGAAGACGCCCTTGTCGAGATAGGCGGAGAAGAAGGCCGCCTCGACGTCGTCGCGGGAGAAACCCCACGTGGTCTGGGTCAGATCGTTGGTGCCGAAGGAGAAGAACTCCGCCTCCTCGGCGATGAGTCCGGCGGTGAGCGCGGCCCTCGGCAGCTCGATCATCGTGCCGACCGGACAGTCGAGCGGCATCCCGGACTCCGCGGAGACGCCGGCCAGCACACGGTCGACCTCCTCGCGCACCAGGCGCAGCTCCTCGACGGTGTCGACCAGCGGCACCATGATCTCGGCCCGCGGGTCCCCGCCCGCGCGCCTGCGCTCCACCACGGCCTCGGCGATCGCCCGTACCTGCATGCCGACCAGTCCCGGGGTCACCAGGCCGAGGCGCACCCCGCGCAGACCCAGCATCGGGTTCTCCTCGTGCATCCGGTTGACGGCCTCGAGCAGCTGCGCGTCGTGCTCGCTGGGCGGGATGCCGCGTGCCTCGTCGGCGGCGAGGCGCACGGCCAGTTCGGTGCGGTCGGGAAGGAACTCGTGCAGCGGCGGGTCCAGCAGGCGGATGGTGACGGGCAGGCCGTCCATCGCCTCCAGGATCCCGGTGAAGTCCTGCCGCTGCAGCGGCAGCAGCGCCCCGAGCGCACGGTCCCGCTCCTCGTCGGTGCGGGCCAGGATCATCGCCTCGACCAGCCGCCTCCGCTCACCGAGGAACATGTGCTCGGTGCGGCACAGACCGATGCCCTCCGCCCCGTAGCGGCGGGCGCGGGCCGCGTCCTCCGGGGTGTCGGCGTTCGCCCTGACCCCCAGCCGGCGCACCTCGTCGGCGTGCTCCATGGCCCGTGCCACGGCGTCGACCAGCGCGTCCGCCCGCTCACCGGTCTCGAAGTACCGCGCCACGGCCGAGTCGACCAGTGGCACCTCGCCCAGGTACACGGCACCCGCGGAGCCGTCCACGGAGATCACCGTGCCCTCCTCCACGGTGGTGCCGCCGGCGGTGAAGCACCGGCGCTGCGGATCGACGGTGATCTCCTCGGCGCCGCACACGCACACCGTGCCCATGCCGCGGGCGACCACGGCCGCGTGACTGGTCTTGCCGCCGCGGCTGGTGAGCACCGCCCGGGCCGCGACCATGCCGGGCAGGTCGTCCGGGGTGGTCTCCTTCCGGACCAGGACGACCTTCTCCCCGGCGGCGGCCCGCCGGACCGCCTCGGCGGAGTCGAACACCGCCGCGCCGACGGCGGCCCCGGGGGAGGCCGGGATGCCGTGTGCCAGCGGGTCACCGGCGGAGGAGGCGTCGAACCGGGGGAACATCAGCCGGGCCAGCTGGTCGCCGCGGACCCGGGTCAGCGCCTCGTCGGCGGTGACGAGCCCCTCGTCGGCCACCGCGGCGGAGATGGTGAAGGCGGCCTCCGCGGTGCGCTTGCCCACCCGGGTCTGCAGCATCCACAGCCGGCCGCGTTCGATGGTGAACTCGATGTCGCACAGGTCGCGGTAGTGCGCCTCCAACGCCGCCATGTGACCGCGCAGTTGCTCGTACGCCTCGGGGGCGATCCGGGCGAGCTCGTCCAGCGGCACGGTGTTGCGGATGCCCGCGACGACGTCCTCGCCCTGCGCGTTGGCCAGGTAGTCGCCGTACACGCCGGGCCGACCGGTGGCCGGGTCGCGGGTGAAGGCGACGCCGCTGCCGGAGTCGGGGCCCAGGTTTCCGAAGACCATGGTCTGCACGGTGACGGCCGTGCCGAGGTCGTCCGGGATGTGCTCGCGCTTGCGGTACAGCCGCGCCCGTTCGCCGTTCCACGACTCGAAGACGGCGAGCACCGCCCGGTGCAGCTGCTCGGCCGGGGACTGCGGGAAGGCCTCGCCGGTCTCCCGGAGGATCAGCTCCTTGTACGTCTCCACCAGGCCGGCCAGATCGACCGCGCCCAGCCCCAGGTCGTCCTCGGCACCCACGTCCTGCTTGAGGCCCTCCATGGCCCTGTCGAACAGGGCGCCGTCGACCCCCATCACCGTGGAGCCGAACATCTGGACCAGCCGGCGGTAGGAGTCCCAGGCGAACCGCTCGTCACCGGCGGACTTCGCCAGGCCCAGCACCGAGTCGTCGTTGAGACCGATGTCGAGGATCGTCTCCATCATGCCGGGCATGGAATGCCGCGCACCCGAGCGCACCGACACCAGCAGCGGATCGTCGGGCTGCCCCAGCCTCCGCCCCGCGGCCCGCTCCAGCGCGGTCAGATGCTCCTGGATCGCGCCCGCCAGTCCGTCCGGCTCGCTGCCGGTGGCGAGGTAGGCGCGGCAGGCCTCGGTGCTGACGATGAAACCGGGCGGTACGGGCAGCCCCAGCCGGGCCATCTCGCACAGATTGGCGCCCTTGCCGCCCAGCAGGTCGGCCTGGTCCCGGCCGCCCTCACTGAACGCGTACGCATAGCGGACCATGGCGGTCCTCCTTCTCACGACCGGTCATGACGTCCTCCGCGGTTCCGTCCCGGTCTGCGGTTCCTCGCCGCCCTGGTCGAGGCGGAAGGGCGGGTACTCGTCGGTGAGCAGCGCCGCGTAGGCGGCCACCCGCAGCACCCAGCGGTTCAGGCCGAGCAGCAGGTCGAACAGACCCCGCGGGTAGAGCCCGGTGAAGGCCAGGGCGATACCGGCGAACAGGGTGAGCAGCCCGATGAGGCCGCCGTTGAACCAGGCCATGCGGGCTCCGCCGAGGAAGAAGCCCAGGACCAGGTAGTGCGGCAGGACCAGCAGCCACCACTTCACCAGCACGAGGCCGCGCGAGAGGTGCCCGGGATACTCCAGGTCCCAGTGGGCCGGGTAGTCGGGGACGTCGGCGAGGGTGAACGGCGGGTAGCGGTCGGTGCCCAGCGTGCCGTAGGCGTAGTACGCCACACGCCAGTTCCAGCGCAGTACACCGGTGGTGAAGTCGAACAGGGGCCGCGGGTAGCGGCCGGTGAACAGGATCGCGAAGAAGGCCACCACGCTCACCACCACGACCGCCACCCACAGGAACAGCAGCACGATGTGGTGGGGGAGGGCGAGCAGCCATTTGACCAGCCACAGCCAGCGCGACAGCGGCTCGTCGAGCCGGGCGGTCAGCCGGGCCGGATACACCTTCGGGCCCGCCGGACCGGCCGGCGGGGAGGTGACGTGTGTGCTCATGGTGACCGGTCCCTTCGGAAGCCGGCGACGATCACGAGCGGCCGTGCGTGGTCGTCCTTCTCGTCGTTGTTCTCCTCGTTCCAGCATCCGTGAAAGCAGCGGAGCGCGCAGGGGCTGACCGGGGCACCGCCGGGACCACCGGCACCGTGGCGGCACCCGGCCGCCAGGCCGTCAGCGTGAGAGCCGCGCCCTCCCCGCGCGCCCCTTCGCCGGTGAGCCGGGCTTCGACGTCCACGACGCCCTCCACGCCACGCACCAGCCGTACGGCGAGCGGGATGGGCGAGGTGTCGCGGACATGGCCCTCGAGGGTGACGACTCCCTCGTCGACGCTCACGTGGATGCCGTGGCTCGGGGCCGGGAAGAGGTAGGACACCACCGTGCGGCGGACCTCGTCCGACGGTGTGCGGGGTACCAGGCACCGCGGTGCTCCTCGGGCCTCGCCGGGGGCGGGTTCGTGCCGTGCGTCCGGCCGGGGCGTGACCTGGGGCGCGGAGCCCGCCTGAGGTCCTCGGCCGTACACCTCCACGATCGCCCCGAACCGGCGCGGTGCAACCCGGGCCCCGCCCTCGTCCGCGAGCCCGTCCAGGTGTCGCGACCCGACCCGTGCGGTGCGACGGTGTTGAGAGGGGCCACAACGCGGTGTTCACCGGGGCCGGAAGGGCGGTGGCCGGTGCAGGAAGGCGGTGGTGACCATGGTGCTCCCGCTGGTCGTGGGCGTCGACGGATCGGACTCCAGCCTGGAGGCCGTGGACTGGGGCGTGGACGAGGCCACACGCCTCGGGCTGCCCCTGCGGCTCGTGCACGCCTCCTTGTGGGAGCGCTACGAGGGCCGGACTCCGTCCTTCGGCACCGACCGCCCCGCTGAAGAGGTCATGGCCGAGCACATCGTGGCGTCCGGCGCCGAGCGCGCCCGCTCGCGCAACCCGGAGCTGGAGGTGTCCACCGAGGTCGTGCCCGAGGACGCGGTGTCCGCGCTGCTGCGCACGGCTCAGGACGCCTT
This sequence comes from Streptomyces thermocarboxydovorans, assembly GCF_039524635.1. Lineage (NCBI taxonomy): Bacteria > Bacillati > Actinomycetota > Actinomycetes > Kitasatosporales > Streptomycetaceae > Streptomyces > Streptomyces thermocarboxydovorans. Next base: position 87,818 of record NZ_BAAAGU010000021.1, read on the forward strand.
CGCTGTGGTCGCGGGCTCACGCGGACGCGGTGGCATCGCGGGGATGCTGCTGGGCTCGGTGAGCCTCACCGTCGCCGCCCGCGCCGTGTGCCCGGTGATCGTGGTGCGCGGCGAGGAGCGGAACCGGCAGGGCGTGTCCGGCGGTGTCGTGGTCGGTGTCGGCGATCCCGGGCAGAGCTCGGCCGCCGTGCGGTTCGCCTTCCGCGAGGCGGAGGCGCGCGACTGCGTCCTGCACGCCGTACGGGCCTGGCTCCGCCCCGCCCACGAGCACTTCGACCACCTGCTGACCGCGGACGACGCCGCGGACGTGAACGAGGAACACGCCTCGGCGCTGCTCGCCGACGCGCTGCAGGACCCCGGCCGCGACCACCCGAAGGTGGACGTGCGCCCCCGGGCGGTGGAAGGGGTTCCCCACAAGGTCCTGCAGGACGCCTCCTCGGAGGCCGATCTGCTGGTCGTGGGCGCGCGGCGGCGGCACGGCCCGGTGGGCGGCCTGCAGTTCGGGCAGGTGGCCCACGCCCTGCTGCATCACGCCGCGTGCCCGGTGGCCGTCGTCCCCGAACAGGTGTGACCCGGCGGAGAGCCGCCGGCGGCGCTCAGGGCTCGAGGCGCAGCTGCCACTCGCGTTCCTGGTCCCCGGAGGCCGCGCCCGCGTCGCGCGTGGTGAACGCGCCGGCCAGGGTGTCACGGGCCCGGCGCACCGCGAGCGGGGTGCCCTGCACCGTGACGCTCACCGGGGCCGACAGCCGGCCGGCCTCGCCGCGCCCGCCCCCGGCGTCGCCCTCCGAGGCGAACGTCGCCATGTGGACCGTCGCCCGGTCGTCGGAGGCCGGGGCGTCCGGCGCCCCGAAGGCGCGCTGGAGGGCCCGGACGACCGCGCGGGCGTCGTGCGCTCCGCCGCCGTCGATCGTCACGGTGAGCTGAGTGTCGGTCATGAACTCCATGCCCTTCGAAAGTCGGTGCCGTCGCGCAGGCGTGTAACCGGACCGGTCCCCGGCAAACCGTTCCGGCCAGCCGGGCTTCGCCCGGGAGGACCGCCGCGGACGGGGCAGGAGCGGGAAGGAAGAGGCACACTGGGCGCACACCGGGAGGCACCGTGTCGGGCACATCGGACGCAGAGGACGGCCGGGTCAGGCGCAGAGGGCGCAACGAGACCGAGGAGGAGCGGGCGGACCGGATGTGGGTCGAGCTGATCCAGGAGGTCCGCGTCGCCCAGATGGGTGTGCAGATCCTGTTCGGCTTCCTGCTGACGGTCGTCTTCACCTCGAAGTACGACGACCTGTCCGGCACCGACCAGACGATCTACCTCGTCACGGTCGTGCTGGGCGCCTGCGCCACCGGTGTGCTCATCGGCCCCGTCTCGCTGCACCGGCTGGTCTCCGGACGGCGGATCAAACCGCAGGCGGTGACGTGGGCGGCCCGGATGACGCTGCTCGGGCTGGTGCTGCTGCTGGCCACGACCTGCGCCTCGCTGCTGCTGATCCTGCGGGTGGCGACGGGCGACGGCTACGTGCCCTACCTGGTCGCCGGGGTGGTCTTCTGGTACCTGCTGTGGTGGTTCGGGCTGCCCATGTGGGTCCGGTACCGCTACACCACACGCTGAGACCCGGCGACCATCCGAACCGGTCGTCAGCTGCCGGCCAGGATGTCGGCGAGGAAGTCGTCCACCCGCACCTTCTCGGACCCCGGCGCGACCATCCGGTGGGTCTCGGTGAGGAACTCCCCGACGGCCTCGGCCCACACGAACACCACCGCGTGGTGCCGGCTCCCGTCGGCGTGCGCCTCGCCGAAGAACTCCATCCGCAGCTCCCGTGCCGCGCCCCGCTCCTCGGGCCGCAGCCGCACGTCACCGCAGCCGACCGGGCGCCTCAGCCCCTCCAGCAGCATCTCGCGGTCGAGCCGCCACCGGGCCAGGACCCGGCCGTCATGGCTGAAGACGACGGTGACGGCGAACGGGTCGTCGGGGGTGTAGCTCAGATGGGCGAGCACGGGAAAGCGGTCCGTGACGCCCGCCCGGACCTCCACCACCAGGGTCTTGTGCAGGTACGAGTTCACGACCACAGCCTTTCGCCAGAATCAGGTGCAGGGCCCTCTAGGGTCCGTCTTCAAAGATCGCTAGATGGTGGATCATGGTGGTGTGGTACGTCGTCATGAACTCACCGACCAAGA
>NZ_BAAAGU010000022.1:0-89883 GCF_039524635.1 Streptomyces thermocarboxydovorans
CCGGGCAGCCGATCAAGCGGTCACTGACCGCCTACGATCACTGACCGCAACGACACCCCTTGGACTCATTCATCTAGTCCTCGAAGAGCGCCTGCTGCTCGCCCTCCTTGGCCTTGCGCAGCCGCTTGGTGCGGGCGCCGATCACCAGCGCCGTGGCCGCCGCCGTCACTCCGAAGGCCGCCGGGAGCATCCAGTTGCGGTCCAGGACGTGGCCGAGGGCGTGGTCCAGGGAGAGGCGGCCCGCGCCGGTGATGGCGAGACCGGCCGCGGTCAGGCCGAGGGTCGCGGCGTACTCGTAGCCGCCCTCCTGGGCGAAGAAGCCGTTCGGGGTGTGCACGGCCGCCGCGCCCGCCATCGCCCCGGCCGCCGCCGCGCCCGCCGCGGGGGTGGCCAGACCGAGCGCCAGCAGCGCGCCGCCGCCCGTCTCCGCCAGGCCCGCGGCGGTCGCGCTCGCCTTGCCCGGTGAGTAGCCGACGGTCTCCATGAACTGGCCGGTGCCCTCGATGCCGTGCCCGCCGAACCAGCCGAACAGCTTCTGCGTGCCATGGGCCATCAGCACGCCGCCCGCCGCCAGCCGCAGCAGCAACAGGCCCACATCGCGCCGGCCGGGGCCGGAGTCGTCTCGTCGCTCGCAAAAGATCACAGTCGCTCTCCCGGAGGCAGGCGGCCGGCGCACGGCGGCCGGAGCGGTCGCTTCGCCGCGACCACCGTCGCATCACCGCCCCGGTGCGGCCCGTCGCCGGACGCCGTTCGGGTGGCTCCCGGTGGCGGGTCCGGACGGACGGTACGACGCTGCCGGACATGACCATTCAGACCACCCGCCTGAGCAACCCGGCCGTCCGCGCCTTCGTCACCGCCGTCAACAACCACGACCGCGAGGGCTTCATGGCGCTGCTCGCGCCCGGGGCCACCATGGCCGACGACGGCACCGAGCGGGACCTCGCCGACTGGGTCGACCGCGAGATCTTCTCCTCCAACGGCCATATGGACGTCGAACGCGAGTCCGGCAACGGCCGCACGCTGCTCGCCAACTACCGCAACGACACCTGGGGCGAGATGCGCACCCGGTGGTCCTTCGAGGTGACCGACGACGGCCGGATCTCCCGCTTCGAGACCGGCCAGGCCTGACACGGCAGCCGTTCCACGCCCCGGTGCGTACCCGCGGTCCCGCGCGGGTCCACCCCCACCCGATGGCGTGGAACGGCTGCCGCCTCCCCCCTGGACATGGCCTGTGCGGGTCTCCGGCGAAGCCCCATTCTCCAAGTGTGAAGCTTTTGTGGAGAGAAGTTGAGCATACGGCCTTCACCGGGGGCAATGGTGCGGTAACAACTATTCCGCTTGTGCAGAAAGCGCGTGCGGAACGAGCGGTGCCCTGAGAGCGCCGGGCGGCCGGGAGCCCTCAGCCCCGCCCCACGTACGGCATCGTCGTCGCCAGCACCGTCGCGAACTGCACATTCGCCTCCAGCGGCAGCTCCGCCATGTGCCGCACGGTGCGGGCCACATCGGCGACGTCCATCACCGGCTCCGGGACCACCTGCCCGTTGGCCTGCAGCACGCCCGACGCCATCGCCTTCGTCATGTCCGTCGCCGCGTTGCCGATGTCGATCTGGCCCACCGCGATCCGGTACGGCCGCCCGTCCAGCGACAGCGACTTGGTCAGGCCGGTCAGCGCGTGCTTGGTGGCGGTGTAGGCGACCGAGTGCGGGCGCGGCGCGTGCGCCGAGATCGAGCCGTTGTTGATGATCCGGCCGCCCTGCGGGCGCTGCTCCTTCATCTGCCGGTAGGCCGCCTGGGCGCACAGGAACGCGCCGTTGAGGTTGGTGTCCACCACGTGCCGCCAGGCGTCGTAGGACAGGTCCTCCACCGGCACCCCGCCAGGACCGAACGTCCCCGCGTTGTTGAACAGCAGGTCCACCCGTCCGAAGCGCTCCACCGTGGCCGCGAACAGGGCGGCCACGTCGTCCGGTTGCGAGACATCGGTGCGGACGGCGAGCGCGGTGCCCTCCGGGACGAGGGCGGCCGTCTCCTGAAGCGCCTCGCCGCGGCGGCCCGCCAGAGCCACCGACCACCCCGCCCGCAGCAGTTCCACGGACACCGCCCGGCCGATCCCGGAACCCGCGCCGGTCACCACGGCGATCCGCCGCTCCTCGGTCGTGCCACCCGTCATCACGCCCGCCTCTCCTCGCTGCCTCTCACTCCGCTTCCCGCACCGGCTCCGCCGCCGGTTCGCAAGCTGTTCATGACCTCGCAGCGTACGTGCGCGGTCACCGCAGGCCGCTCAAGCCGGCGTGGCCACCGGCCCCTGAGCCTCCTGAGCCCCCTGAGCCTTTTCCGCGGGCTGCTCGCCCGGGTAGCAGGCGTCCGCATCACCGCGAGCGTGCCGTCCAGCGGCACCAGCGGCGACTCGGCCACGTACACCACGTCGACGTCCTCGTCCCGCGCCAGCGCCCCAGTCGCCGTAGGCCCGCCCGATGCCGAACCGCCCGGCGAACGCCCGCGCCGAGTCCTGCGAACGCGAGGCGACCGCCACGACCTCCGCGTCGGGAAGATCGACGAGATCCGCCGTGAACGTCGCGGCCATCCTCCCGGTCGCGAGGATCCCCCAGCGCACCTTCCGCCCTGCCGTCCGTCCCACCCCTGCTGTGTCATCGGCCACGCGTACGAGCTGAGAGCATAGGGACCGGACGATTCGGAGAGGGAGGGGCCACATGCCCGAGGGCGGGGCGTCCACGACCGGCCCGGCAGGGAGACCGGCGGGAGCGGGCGGGGGAGGAGGACCGGGGGCCGCGGCGCGCCGCACCGGACTGTTCGTCACGCTCGTCCTCGGCGGGCTGACCGCCACGCCCCGCTGGCGATGGACATGTACCTCCCGGCGCTCCCGGAGGTCACCCGGTCCCTGCACGCGCCCGCCGCCACCGTCCAGCTCACCCTCACCGCCTGCCTGGCCGGCATGGCGCTCGGGCAGCTGGTCGTCGGCCCGATGAGCGACCGCTGGGGGCGCCGCCGCCCGCTGCTCGCCGGCCTCGCGGTGTACGTCGTCGCCACCGCCCTGTGCGCCGTCGCGCCGACGGTGGAGCTGCTGACGGTCCTCCGGCTGGCGCAGGGACTCGCGGGCGCGGCCGGCATCGTCATCGCCCGCGCCGTGGTCCGCGACCTGTACGACGGCGTGGCCATGGCCCGCTTCTTCTCCACCCTGATGCTGATCTCCGGCATGGCCCCGATCGTGGCGCCGCTGATCGGCGGGCAGATCCTGCGGGTGACCGACTGGCGGGGCGTGTTCGTGGTCCTCGCCGCGGTCGGGGCGCTGCTCGGCCTCGTCGTGTGGGCGAGGCTCCCGGAGACGCTGGCGCCCGGCGACCGGCACGCCGGCGGGGTGGGGGAGGCGCTCGGCGCGATGCGCCGGCTGCTCGCCGACCGCACCTTCACCGGCTATCTGCTCGGCGGCGGCTTCGCCTTCGCCGCCCTCTTCGCCTACGTCGCGGCGTCCCCCTTCGTCGTCCAGGAGATCCACGGCGCCTCCCCGCAGACCTTCAGCCTGCTGTTCGGGCTGAACGCGGTCGGCCTGGTGACCGTGGGCCAGATCAACGGCAGGATCCTGGTCGGCCGGGTCCGCCTGGACCGGGTGCTGGCCGCCGGCCTCACCGTCGTCGTCCTCGCCGCCACGGCGCTGCTGCTGATCTCGCTCGGCGGGTTCGGCAGGACGGGGCTGGTCCCGGTGGCCGCCGCGCTGTTCGTGCTGATGTCCGCGATGGGCATCACCCTGCCCAACACCCAGGCGCTCGCCCTGATGCGGGTGCGGCACGGCGCGGGCTCCGCCTCCGCGCTGCTCGGCACCTCGTCCTTCCTGATCGGCGCGATCGCCTCGCCGCTGGTGGGGATCGCCGGCGAGGACACCGCCGTGCCGATGGCCGTGGTGCAGCTCGGCGCCGCGCTGGCGGCGACCGCCTGCTTCCTGGGCCTGTGCCGCCCCTGGCGCACCCGGCAGGAGGAGACGGGGCACGATGGAGGGCATGACGGCGCGCATGACGGCGTGCGCGAGGAGACCGTGAGGGCAGAACGCTGAGCGCTCCGAGACTGCGCCACGGCTCACCGGAACGGGCCGGGCTCGACCCCGCAGGACTGCGCCGCCTCGCCGGCCACGTACGCGTGCTCACCAGCGGGGACGACCCCTGGGCGGCGGGCGTCGTGGTGGTCGCCGGACGCGGACCGGTGATCGCCCTGGAGGAGGCGGCGGGCTGGGCCGTGCGTTACGCCGCCTGGGACGAGCGCACCGGCACGGCGGTGGAACTCCCGCCGGCCGAGCGCGTCCCGGCCACCGCGGACACCCCGTTCGACCTGGCCTCCGTGACCAAGCTGTTCACCTCGGTCGCCGCCGTGCAGCAGCTCGAACGGGGCACCCTCGGCATCGACGCCCGTGTCGGCGCCTACCTGCCGGACTTCACCGGCGCCGGCCGGCCCGGCATCACCGTGCGGCAGCTGCTCACCCACACCTCCGGGCTCCGCCCCGAACTGCCGCTGTACGACTGCGCCGACGACGCCGAGCGGCTGGCCATGCTGCGCGCGGAGGAACCCGTGGCGGCCCGCGGCACGTACTGCTACTCCGACCTGAACATGCTGCTGCTCCAGCACGTGCTGCAGCGCATCACCGGCCGCACCCTGGACACCCTGATCCACGACGGGATCACCCGCCCCCTCGGCATGACGTCGACCGGCTTCGGCCACTGCCCCGGCGCGGCGGCCACCGAGGACCAGCGCAAGCCGTGGGCCAAGGCCGACCGGGGCATGCTGCGGGGCGAGGTGCACGACGAGAACGCCTGGGCGCTGGGCGGAGTCGCGGGCCACGCCGGGCTGTTCTCCACGGCCCGGGACCTCGCGGTCTTCTGCCGCGCCCTGCTGGCCGGCGGCTCCTACGGCCCCGCCCGCATCCTCGGCCCCGACTTCACGGACCTGCTGTTCACCCCGCCCGGCCTGGGCTTCGCCATGGACCAGCCCTGGTTCATGGGCGAACTCGCCGGCCACGGGGCCGCGGGCCACTGCGGCTTCACCGGAACGTGCCTGATCCTGGACCGCGCCACGGACACCTTCCTCGTCCTGCTGGCCAACACGGTCCACCCCCGCCGCCGCCCCGCGGACAACGCCCCCAGGGCCACCGCGGCGACGGCCCTCGCCAGGGCGGTCCTCCCGGGCCGGGGGAAAGGACCACAGGGGGAGGTCTCCTAGAATCTCCGGGTGAACGCCGCCGACGACCTCCGCTCCGCCCTGGCCGGCCTGCTGGACGGGCTTCCGCCGCGCCAGGCCGCCCAGGCCGTCGAGCGGCTGATCTCCGCCTACCGCGGCGCCACCCCCACCCACGCCCCGATCCTGCGCGACCGCGCCGATGCCGCGGCCTACGCGGCCTACCGGATGCCCGCCACCTTCGAGGCGGTGCACCAGGCGCTGACGGCGTTCGCCGAGGCCGTGCCGGACTGGACGCCGGGCAGCCACACCGACCTCGGCTGCGGCACCCTCGCCTCCGCCTGGGCGGTCACCGCCACCTGGCCCGGCGAACGCCCCGTCACCGTGCTCGACTGGGCCGAACCCGCCCTCGCCCTCGGCCGTGAGCTGGCCGGCGCCAACCCCGCCCTGGGCAGGGCCGAGTGGCGGCGCAGCCGCATCGGCCCGGCGCTCACCCTCGAGCCCGTGGACCTGGTCACCGTCTCCTACGTCCTCAACGAGCTGACCGCCCCCGACCGCGCCGCCCTCGTCGACACCGCCGCCGAGGCCGCCGGGGCCGTCGTGATCGTCGAGCCCGGCACCCCCGACGGCTACGCCCGCGTCATCGAGGCCCGCGACCGGCTGATCGCCGCCGGCTTCCGCATCGCCGCCCCCTGCCCGCACAGCGCCGCCTGCCCCATCGCGCCCGGCACCGACTGGTGCCACTTCTCGGCCAGGGTCAGCCGCTCCTCGCTGCACCGCCAGATCAAGGGCGGCTCGCTCGCGTACGAGGACGAGAAGTTCAGCTACGTCGCCGCCACCCGGCACCCAGCCGAACCGGCCGCCGCCCGGGTCGTCCGCAAGCCGCAGATCCGCAAGGGCCAGGTCCTGCTCGACCTGTGCGAGACCGAGCCGGCCCTGCGCCGCGCCACGATCACCAAGCGCCACGGCGACCTGTACCGCGCGGCCCGGGACACCGACTGGGGCGACCCGTGGCCCCCGGCCGGACACCCACCGCCCGGCGACCACGCGTAGCCCACGCAGCGACCGCCCCGGCGACCACTCGGCGACCACCACTCAGCGACCACTCAGCGACGACTCAGCGACGACTCAGCGACGACTCAGTGACCGCTCACTCCCGCACCTCCTGATCCGTGTCCGTCCGCCCGGCCCGCTGGGCGCGTTCCGCGCGCTGCTGCTGCAGCCTGCGCAGCAGTTCCCGCTTCTGGGCCTGCGGGTCGAGCCCGCCCCCGATGCGGCCGCCGCGCTCTCCTCCGCGCAGTGCCTTGCGTCCGAGGTGCTGCCGCGTGCCCCCGACCCCCAGCAGATTTCCGGCTCCGCCACGCGTCATGGCGTTCTCCCTTCCGCCCGGACTTCCCGGACACTCCGCGGTAACGCAACGAGACGGTTCGTCTCGTTCGCTGTCCCTGTCACTGTCCAGCGAGACGCTCCGTCTTGTCAACCTGATAAATTCGGCTGCATGGCCAGCAAGCAGTCCACGCCCGACGTCTCACGCCGCAGCGAGCGCTCCCGCCGCGCGATCTTCGACGCCGCCCTCGCCCTCGTCGCGGAGGTCGGCTATCCGAAGACCACCGTCGAGGGCATCGCCGCCCGTGCCGGCGTGGGGAAGCAGACCATCTACCGCTGGTGGCCGTCGAAGGCCGACGTACTGCTGGAGGCCTTCCTGGACCTGAGCGAGCAGGCCGCCGAGGCCGCCGGGCAGGTGCCGTACGCGATCCCGGACACCGGCGATCTCGCCGCCGACCTCAAGTACGTCCTGCGGGCCACGGTGGACGAGCTGCAGGACCCCGCCTTCGCCGCACCCTCCCGCGCCCTGGCCGCCGAGGGCGTGGTCAACGAGGAGCTGGGCCGCCGCTTCGTGGCCAAGCTGCTGCTGCCGCAGCTGGAGCTCTACGCCGACCGCCTGCGCTCCGCCCAGCGGGCCGGGCAGGTCCGCGCCGACGTCGATCCGCGCATCGCCCTGGAGCTGTTCGTCTCCCCGCTCGCCCAGCGCTGGCTGCAGCACACCGGCCCCATCAGCCACGAGTACACCGACACCCTCGTCGACTACGCCCTGAACGGTCTGGCCCCCCGCTGAGGAACCGGAACGGTCCGGCCCCCGCTGAGGAATGATCCCCCCTCGTCCCACCTGGGCGGATTGTGGGCTCCGGGCCCCCGATGCGCACGATGGTGGGACCATAGGGCATGCTGGACCGCACGACGGCGAGGGGACAGAGGCGAGGGGATAGATGAGCGCGGACTTCCATGGCCGGACCGGCCGGCAGGGCAAACTCTCCCGGTGGCTGCGAGGACGCCGCCCGAAGCAGGCCGCCGACGACGGCGGCCGTGAGGCCCTGCTGCTCGCCGCCGCCGCCGTGGGTCTGCCGCTCGCACCCGCCGCCCACCCCGTCGGATACCGCTGCTCCTGCGACCGCGTGGGCTGTCCCACCCCGGCCCGGCACCCGGTGTCCTTCGCCTGGCAGACGCAGTCGACCACCGACCGCGCCCAGATCGAACGCTGGGCCCGCCATCAGCCGCAGGCCAACTTCATCACCGCGACCGGCATGGTGCACGACGTCCTCGACGTGCCCCACGTGGCCGGTCGCGAGGCTTTGGAGCACCTGTTCGCCGCCGGGGTCGAGGCCGGCCCGGTCGCCGAGAGCGACGACGGGCGGATGTTCTTCTTCACCCTCACCCGGGGCACCCCCGAGGACGAGGACGAGTGGTGGCCCTGCGAGCTGGACTGCCACCCGGAGACCATGGACGAGCATCCGGGCCTGCGCTGGCACTGCCGGGGCTCCTACGTCCTGGTCCCCCCGGCCCGCCTCCCCGGCGACGACGGCCCCTCGGTCCGCTGGATCCGCGGCCCGGAGCACAAGCTGCCGGACCCGCTGACCATCCTGGAATTCCTCACCGACTCCTGCGCCCGGCACGCCGAGGCCGTCCCCGACTCCGCGGGCACGACCTGGCCCCTGCGCCACCACTGACGGCACCCGGCACCCCGGGCGCGCCCCCGCCGACGCTCACCGGCCGACCTGCCCGCAGGCCGACGGGCGAGAGCTGACCTGTGCCCGAGCGACGTGCCCCCGAGGCGCCCTACTCGCCCTTCGCGGACACCAGCCCCTGGATGCGCCCCAGGACCTCCACCTCGCCGTCCCCCGCCGGGTCCAGCGCGACCTCGTTCGAGATGAACTGCATCGTCAGCGACTGCCGTATCTCCCCGGTGGTCAGCGCCAGCACGTCCTTGTTGGGCGTGGGCACCGTCGCCCCCGCGGCGGCCGTCTGCTTCTCGAAGTGCCGCGTGGTGAAGAACACCAGCGCGCCCCCGTCCTCGGTGCGCAGCGCCAGCGGCCGGTAGTCGCCGTTCGTCACCGGCTCGTCGACGTACTGGGTGGCCAGCCCCGGCCGCTCCGACCTCTTCTTCCGCAGTGCCCGCCAGGCACTGGTGTGCGGCCCCACCGCGAACGCGTCCCCGCCGTCCTTCAGGTACGTGGCGTACTTCTGGCTCAGCTCGCCCGGCGCCACCGTCACATCGGTGGCGTTCGCCGGCACCGCCTCCGCCCAGCCGTCCTTGTCCGTCTTGAACCGCGGTATCTCGTCCGGGTCGACCAGCGTCAGATAGGCGACCTGCCACGGCTCGTCCAGGGAGTCGCGGGTGAACACCAGCAGCCAGCGGGCCTCGCCGCCCTTGTTCCCGGCCGCGTCGGCGAGGAACCAGCGGGGCCAGCCGGCCTTCTTCGGGATGGTGAACTTCGCGTCGCTCAGCCTCAGCGGGGTGTGCGAGGGATTGCCCTCGGGGTTGTTGGCCTTCCCCGCGGTCAGCCGCGCCTTGTCGATGTCGCCGAGCGGCCCGGTGGTGTACTTGGCGTCCAGGGAACTGTCGTACGCCTCATCCGCCTTGTTGTACGCGGTGGTGAACTGCTGGAGCGCCTTCGCGGCTTCGCCGCGGGTGGTCGCCGGAAGCACCTCGCGTTCGCCGTGCACCACCACACAACCGCTGGTGGCCACCGACAAGGCGGCCACCAGCAGCACGCACTTCTCAAGCCTGCGGTGCCTGCGGAGCCTTCGAAGGCCGAGATCCCTGCTCATCCGGTTCCTTCACCTTCCCCTTCCCGGAGGCGAACCCTACCGGGGCGAGGAAAAGGGCGAGCGTCGGGATCAGGTAGAGCAGCCACACCGTGACCTGGAGCACGGTCGGGTCGGGCTGGAAGTTGAACACGCCCTTCAGCAGCGTGCCGTACCAGCTGTCCGGCGGGACGGCGCCGCTGATGTCGAAGGCACGGTTCGTCAGGCCGGGCAGCAGGTCGGCCTCCTGCAGGTCGTGGAAGCCGTAGGCCAGGACGCCCGCCGCCACGACGACCAGCATGGCGCCGGTCCAGGTGAAGAACCGGGCCAGGTTGATCCTCAGCGCCCCCCGGTAGAACAGCCAGCCCAGCAGCACCGCCGTGGCCAGACCCAGCGCCACGCCGATCAGCGGGCGCGGGCTGCCGTCCCCGGCCGCGTGCACCGACGCCCACACGAACAGCGCCGTCTCCAGGCCCTCCCGGCCCACCGCGAGGAACGCGGTGGCGACCAGCGCACCCGTGCCCATCGCCAGCGCGGCCTCCAGCTTGCCGTGCAGCTCCGCCTTCAGATGGCGGGCGGTGCGCCGCATCCAGAACACCATCCACGTCACCAGGCACACCGCGAGGACCGACAGCGAACCGCCGAGCGCCTCCTGCGCCTCGAACGTCAGCTCCTGCGAGCCGAACTCCAGCACGCAGCCGAAGCCGAGGGCCAGGGCGACCGCCACGCCGATGCCCGCCCACACCGGCCGCAGCGCCTCCCGCCGGTCCGTCTTGACCAGGTAGGCGATCAGGATGCAGACGACGAGGCTGGCCTCCAGGCCCTCGCGCAGACCGATCAGATAGTTGGAGAACACCTCTCATGCCTCCTCGGAGAACAGCGACCGGCCCCACCAGTCGTCCTTGTCCCGCACCCCGGGCGGAATCGCGAACACCGCCGAACCGACGTGCTGGATGTACTCGTTGAGCGCGTCGGCCACCAGGCTGCGCTGGATCGGGATGAAACCGGTGCGCGGGTCGCGCTGGTAGGCGAGGAAGAACAGGCCCGCGTCCAGGCGGCCCAGCCCGTCGGTGCCGTCGGTGAAGGAGTAGCCGCGGCGCAGGATCGTCGCCCCGTTGTTGCTGTCCGGGTGGGCGAGCCGGACGTGCGCGTCGGGCTTCATCGCCTTCAGGAACGGCTCGTCGTGCTCCTTGGCCTTGCCGACCGGCGCGCCCTCGCGCTTGTCCCGGCCGAAGATGTCCTCCTGCTCCTGCAGGGAGGTCCGGTCCCAGGTCTCGATGTGCATCCGGATGCGCCGGGCCACCAGATAGGACCCGCCGGTCATCCAGGCGGGGCCGTCCTTCTCGCCGACCCAGACGAACTTCCTCAGCCGGTCGGTCTCGTGGCCGGCGATATTGCGGGTGCCGTCCTTGAAGCCGAACAGATTGCGCGGGGTCTGCGCCTCGGGCGTCGTGGACGAGGTCTTGCCGAAGCCGAGCTGGGACCAGCGCACCACGACCTTGCCGAACCCGATGCGGGCGAGGTTGCGGATCGCGTGCACGGCGACCTGCGGGTCGTCCGCACAGGCCTGCACGCACAGATCCCCGCCGCTGCGGTTCGGGTCGAGGTTGTCCCCGGGGAACTTCGGCAGGTCCACCAGCGCGTCGGGACGCCGGTCCGCGAGGCCGAACCGGCCGAACAGCGACGGACCGAAGCCGATCGTCAGCGTCAGCCGGGACGGCTTGAGCCCCAGGGCCTCCCCGGTGTCGTCCGGCGGCGCCTCGGGCAGACCCCCGTACGCCCCTTCACCGACCGCCCGGCCCGCCGTCATCCGGCGTGCCGCCTCGGTCCATTCCTTCAGCAGCGCGATCAGCTCGGCGCGGTCCTCGGTCTTCACGTCGAACGCGGCGAAGTGCAGCCGGTCCTGCACCGGCGTGGCGATGCCCGCCTGGTGCGGGCCGTGGAACTCCACCGCCTCGCCGGAGACGGCGGCCGGCACCTCGTCGGCGGTGCGCGCCATCGCCACCGCTCCGCCGGCCGCTGCGGCGCCCAGCGCCAGTCCGGCACCGCCCCAGCTGAGCAGCGCCCGCCGTGAGGGCGCAGGCGCCCTGCGTTCCGTGTCGCTCACGAGGTCCTCCCTCCGCCCGTCGCTGCCCGTCTCGTCCGTCTGGCTCATCTCGCCTCTCGCGCCGGTCACTCGACCACGGCCGCGGCGAGCCGGGACAGGGGCTCGGCCAGGGCGTTCACCGCGTCCGAGAGTTCCTTCCGCTCGGCCTTGCCGACCTTGTCGTAGGGGGTGAAGTCGTACGAGTCCTTGCCCGGCCGGTACTTGTCCAGCAGCGCGTTCAGCGCCGCGAACTGCTTGTCGAGCTCCTTCACCAGCCGGGCGTCGTTCTCCTGCGCGACCGGCTTCAGCAGCGCGTACGACTTCTCCGCGCCCTCGACGTTGGCCTTGAAGTCGACCAGGTCGGTGTGCGAGTAGCGCTCCTCCTCGCCGGTGACCTTGCCGGTGGCGACCTCGTCGAGGAGCTCCTTGGCGCCGTTGGCCATGGACGTCGGGGTGATCTCCGCCCTGCCGACCCGCTTCTGCCAGTCCTTCAGGTCCTTGATGAGCAGACCGGCGAGCTCCTTCTCCTTCTCGCCGATCTTCCCGTCCTGCCACAGCGCCTTCTCCAGGCGGTGCCAGCCGGTCCAGTCGGTGGCCGGGTCCTGGCCGTCCTCCAGACCGTCCTCGCGGACGTCGACCTTCGGGTCGATGTCGCCGAAGGACTCGGCGACCGGCTCGGTGCGCTCCCAGCCGATCCGGGACGGGGCGTAGGCCTTCTTCGCGGCCTCCAGGTCGCCGTCCTGGACCGCCTTGGCGAACTCCTCCGCCTTCGGCAGGGTCTCGTCCGCCTGGGTCTGGACGTACTCGCGGTAGGCGGCCACCGCCTTGTCCAGGCGCGGGTCGCGGCGCACCGCCTTGCCGCCGGTGGCCTTGACGGCCTGGCGGATGCCCTTGCCGCGCATGCCCGGCTTGCAGGCGATCTGGTAGTCGCCGGCCTTCACCTCGGCGGTGACGCGCTGCTTGGTGCCGGGGCCGATGTTCTCCCGCTCGGTGACCACCCGGTCGTCCGGGAAGAGGAGGTAGACCTCGGTGACCTTCGACCCCTTGTTCTCGATGGCGAGCTCGACGTGCCCGGCCGGGAACTCCTTCTCGGACACCTCGCACTTGTCGTCGGTGGCCGTCACCTCGACGACTCCCTCGCCGTCGCCGCCGGCGCCCTTCTCGGTGCATCCGGTGACGGCGGCGAGGGCTGCCACGGTGGCTGCGGCGGTGACGACGGAGAGTCTGGCGGGGCGCATACGGGCTCCTGGACGTGGCCGGATAGTGGTGTGACGTACCCCACTTAAGGAAGGTGAGGCTCACCTAACATATCGAGGGAATTCCCGGTTGATACCCGGGCGTTCTGTGATCCCTCTCTCATGGGCGGTGTATGGACACGATCCGATCACGGTGTCTTAAAACGTACGCCATGTGTAGGTCAAGGCGAGGTCAGCTCGGGTCAAGGAGGCGTCAAGCCGCCCCACGGGCGGCCTCCGGCCGATCTCGTCACCCCGGCCCGCGCGCACGATGCTTGAATGCCCCCGTGACTGACTACGACGTGCTCCGCGTCTTCTGCGGGCCCCTGGGCGGCTACGGCAATGAACTCGGCGTCGTGCGCGACGGTTCCGTCCTGCCCGAGCGGGCCGCGCGGCAGGAGTTCGCGGCGAAGCTCGGCTTCAGCGAGACCGTGTTCGTCGACGACCCCGAGCGCGGGATCATCGACATCTACACCCCCACCCGGCGGCTGCCCTTCGCCGGACACCCCTGCGTCGGCACCGCCTGGCTGATCGACGTGCCCGAACTCGTCACACCCGCCGGGGTGGTGGGCGCCCGGCAGGACGGGGAGTTCTGCTGGATCGAGGCCCGCGCGGAGTGGGTGCCGCCGCGCACGCTGCGCCAGTACGCCACCGCGGCCGAGGTCGACGACCTGCCGGTGCCGCCCAAGGGGGAGTGGATCTACGCCTGGGCGTGGGAGGACGAACCGGCCGGCCGCATCCGGGCCCGGGCCTTCCCGGGCCGCGACGACGGCATCGACGAGGACGAGGCGACCGGCGCGGCGGCGCTGCTGCTCACCCACCAGCTCGGCCGGGCCCTCAACATCACCCAGGGCTCCGGTTCGCAGATCCTCACCGCGCCGCAGCCGGAGGGGTGGGTGGAGGTCGGCGGACGCGTCGTCCTCGAGAAGTAGCGGAGTCGTCCTCGAGAAGTAGCGGAGTCGTCCTCGAGAAGTAGCGGTGCCCGCCGCTCACGCCGAGAGCGGGAACTCCTCGCCCAGTGCCCGGAACACCCCGGTGTTCAGCGCGAACGCGGCCTTGCACTCGGCGACGATCCGCTGCTTCTCCAGGTCGTCCGCCGGCACCGCGTCCAGCAGCCCCCGGTACATCCGCTTGAAGGCGGCCGGGTTCGGGATGCCCTCGAAGACGTAGAAGCGGACTCCGTCGCCCTTCCTGGCAAAGCCCCAGGTCCTCTCCGCCTTGTCGCGGATGATCTGGCCGCCGGACAGATCGCCCAGGTAGCGCGTGTAATGGTGGGCGACATAGCCGCCGGGCCAGCGCTCGGCGCACTCGCGCACCCGGTCCGCGTACGCCCGGGTCGCCGGAAGGGCGGACAGCGACGCCCGCCAGCCGGGGCCGCGCAGATGCTCCAGGTCCCGCTCCAGCGAGGCCAGGCGCATCAGCTCCGGCCGGATGAAGGGGCCCGCCACCGGATCCGCCGCCAGCCGCTCCGCAGCCGTCTCCAGCGCCTCGTACACGAACCACAGCTGCTCGGTGTAACGGGCGAACGCGTCGACGCCGAGCCGCCCGCCCAGCATGTCGCTCATGAACGTCGAGGTCTCGGCCTCCACGTGCTCTTCATGAGACGCGGTGCGGATGAGCGTCGAGAAGGAGTCCATACGCCGATCTTCTGTGGTTAGGCTTACCTAAGTCAATAGGGTTTGCCGACGGCTTGTCGGCAAGAGCCTACCCGCGCGGCACACCGGCGGCACATGGATCAGGGCAGGGTCAGGATCTCCGCGCCCGTGTCCGTGACCACCAGCGTGTGCTCGAACTGCGCCGTCCGCTTGCGGTCCTTGGTCACCACCGTCCAGCCGTCGTCCCAGATGTCGTACTCATGGGTGCCCAGCGTGAGCATCGGCTCGATGGTGAAGGTCATCCCCGGCTGCATCACCGTGGTGGCGTGCGGGCTGTCGTAGTGCGGGATGATCAGGCCCGAGTGGAACGAGCTGTTGATGCCGTGGCCGGTGAAGTCCCGCACCACTCCGTAGCCGAAGCGCTTGGCGTACGACTCGATGACCCGGCCGATCACATTGATCTGCCGGCCCGGCTTGACCGCCTTGATCGCCCGGTTCAGCGCCTCCCGGGTGCGCTCCACCAGCAGCCGGCTCTCCTCGTCCACGTCGCCCACCAGGTAGGTGGCGTTGTTGTCGCCGTGCACCCCGCCGATGTACGCGGTCACGTCCAGGTTCACGATGTCGCCGTCCCGCAGCACCGTGGAGTCCGGGATGCCGTGGCAGATCACCTCGTTGATCGAGGTGCACAGCGACTTCGGGAACCCGCGGTAGCCCAGGGTGGAGGGGTAGGCGCCGTGGTCGCACAGGAACTCGTGCGTCACCCGGTCCAGTTCGTCGGTGGTCACCCCCGGCGCGATGTGCTTCGCCGCCTCCTCCATCGCCTGCGCCGCGATCCGGCCGGCGATCCGCATCGCCTCGATGGTCTCCGGGGTCTGCACCTCCGGACCCGTGTACGGCGTCGGGGCGGGCTTGCCGACGTACTCGGGACGGCGGATGTTTCCCGGCACGGAACGGGTGGGAGACAGCTCCCCTGGGACGAGCAGCGACTGGCCAGACATGCCAGCGAGTCTAAGTCAGCGGCGATGGGGGACCATCTTCGTGGTGAGAGGAGCCGGTCATGCCCCTGTTCAAGAAGCGCACGGTCGGAAAACCGGGCGAGTGGTACTACTGCCTGGAGCACAAGAAGGTCGAGGAGGGCCCCGAGTGCCCCGGCAAGGACCGCTTCGGCCCGTACGCCAGCCGCAGCGAGGCCGAGCGCGCGATGGAGACCGCGCGGGAGCGCAACCTGCAGTGGGAGAACGACCCGCGCTGGCACGACGCCCCCGCCTCCGAGCGCGACGACTGATCCCGCCCGGCACCACGCCGTAGCCGCCCGGCGCTGCGTCCCTACGGCGTGGCCGGGTCAATACACCTAGGGCGATGGGGGTCCCCCCGCTCGAGCGAAGTCGAGAGTGGGGGAGGCACCCTGTCAGCACCGGCAAGCGCGACCCACCCCCGGCCCGCACCAGCACAGGCCGGTCACCACCGCGGCGGAGGCGGCGCCATCAGCAGATCCGCCACATGAGAAAGCCGCTCCCGGAACCTCCGCCGACCCCGCCGGGAGGCACCCGAACCCGGGACCGCATTCTCCCCAGCCGCCGCACTCACCAGATGCTGCACCGTATCCAGATCCAGCTCACCCCCCTCCGGCACCGCCAACGTCTCATGCGCCAACCCCGGCAACTCCCCCTCCTCCGGTCCCAGCGCCAACAACACCGCCCCCGCCCGCCGCGCATCCGACACCCGCTCCAGCAACCCCTCACCCGGCTCCCCCGGAGCAACCACCAGCAGCGTCTCTCCCCGCCGCACCGCCTCCAGCCGCCCCAGCCCCACCGCCAGATGCGCCGGATCCGACGGCCGCGCATCATGCCGCACCAGCGTCGGCGCCAGCTCCGGCGTCCCCGACCACGCCGCCTCGTCCACCAGATGCGCCGCCAGATGCCACGGCTCGTACTCCCGCGTCCCCACCAGCAGCAGTCCGCCCCCGTGCGACACCACCGACCCCCGCAGCGCCCCCGCGAACCTCCGGGTGGCCCCCAGCCACTCCGTCCCGGCGAGCACTTCCCGCAGCAGCGCGACCCGTACCGCATCCATGCGGCGCATCCTGCCCCAACCGGTTCGCGGCGGCCCGGCGTTCGCCCGGGAATCGCCCGTCCGTGGACGGGTCGTAGAGTCGGGCCATGACCTCTACCGACAGTGCAAAGCCGCCCGCCAAGGACCCCTGGGACCTCCCCGACGTCTCCGGGTACGTCGTCGGCGTACTCGGCGGCACCGGCCCGCAGGGCAAGGGCCTCGCCTACCGCCTCGCCCAGGCCGGCCAGAAGGTGATCATCGGTTCCCGCGCCGCCGAGCGCGCCCGGGCCGCCGCCGAGGAGCTCGGCCACGGCATCGAGGGCGCCGACAACGCCGAGTGCGCCCGCCGCAGCGACATCGTGATCGTCGCCGTGCCGTGGGACGGGCACGGCGCCACGCTCGAGGCGCTGCGCGAGGAACTGGCGGGCAAGCTCGTCGTCGACTGCGTCAACCCGCTCGGCTTCGACAAGAAGGGCGCCTACGCGCTCAAGCCCGAGGAGGGCAGCGCCGCCGAGCAGGCCGCCGCACTGCTGCCGGACTCCCGGGTCACCGCCGCCTTCCACCACCTGTCGGCCGTGCTGCTCAGCGACCCGGAGATCGAGCGGATCGAGACCGATGTGATGGTGCTCGGCGAGGTGCGGGCCGACGTGGAGATCGTGCAGGCGCTGGCCGGGCGCATCCCCGGCATGCGCGGCGTCTACGCGGGCCGGCTGCGCAACGCGCACCAGGTGGAGGCGCTGGTCGCCAACCTGATCTCGGTCAACCGGCGCTACAAGGCACACGCCGGGCTCCGCGTCACGGACGTATGACCCGATGGGGGACACTGGGGGTGAAGCACCGACCGTCCGTGTCCCCCGACAGGAGCAGCCCCATGCCCCGCCTCGCCGTCTACGCACTCGTCGTCTGCCTGCTCGCCGTCGCCGCGGCCGTCGTCTCCTTCGTGCAGGGCATGGTGCTGATGGGCGTGGTCTGGGTCCTGCTGGCGGGGCTGTCGTCCAACATGGGCTGGTACTACGTCAAGCGCGGGCGCGACGCCCGCCGCTCCTCCTCCACCACCGGCTGACGGCCTCCACCCCGGACACCGCGCCCGTCACCGGGTGATCGTGGCGCCCGTCACCGGGTGATCGTGCACAGCTCGTCCGTCTGCCAGAAGCGGTACAGCTCGAAGCCGCAGTACGACTCCACGTCCCCGATGCCGAGGCCGCGCAGCACCGCGTCCACCGCGTCGAAGAAGGCGCCGTTGAGCGCCGGCACCCACAGCAGCGCGAAGACGAAGAGCAGTCCGAACGGGGCGAACGGCTCCGCCTGGCGCCGGACGCTGTGCGACAGCCAGGGCTCGATCACGCCGTAGCCGTCCAGTCCCGGCACCGGCAGGAAGTTCAGGATGGCCGCCGTCACCTGCAGCAGCGCCAGGAAGGCGAGCGCGTAGCGGAAGTCGGTGGGCACGCCCTCCAGCGCGTCCAGCCAGAACGGGGCGGTGCACACCGCCGCGAACAGCACGTTGGTCAGCGGGCCCGCCGCCGAGATCAGGCTGTGCCGCCAGCGGCCCCGGATGCGGCCCCGGTCGATGAACACGGCACCGCCGGGCAGACCGATCCCGCCCATGATCACGAACAGCACGGGCAGCACGATGCTGAGCAGGGCGTGCGTGTACTTCACCGGGTTCAGCGTGAGGTAGCCCTTCGCGCCGACCGAGATGTCCCCGCTGTGCAGGGCGGTGCGCGCGTGCGCGTACTCGTGCAGGCACAGCGACACGACCCATGCGGCCGTCACGAACAGGAACACGGCGAGGCCCGGCTGATCCGCGAAGCCCGTCCAGGTGGCCCAGCCGGTGGCCGCCATGACGGCCACGATCCCCAGGAAGACGGGGCTGATCCTCCGGTCGCTGTGGCGGGTGGCGGCGGTGGTCATGGGACTCCCTGGACTGTCGGGCACGCACGGGACGGGCGGTGGGACTGCCCGACCGTACCGGGCGCAACGGGAAAACGTCTCGCGCGGGCCGCCGGTTCCGTCGGAGAGCGGGGCCGGCCCTACGCCCTGCGCCGGGGCCGCGGCCTGCCCCCGGCCGCCGCCGGGACGGAGACCGAGGGGCTGCCCCCGGCCGCTGACACAGCTGCTGCACTTCCTGAGCACCGTGCGCGGGCCGCGGTGACCGGCCCCGGAGCACCGGCGACAATGGACCCCGTGCGATATCGCGTCCTCGGCACCACCCAGGCCCTGCGCCCCGACGGCACCGCCCTCCCCGTGGGCGGTGCGCGGCTGCGTGCCCTGCTGACCGTGCTCGCCCTGCGCCCCGGGCGGGTCGTGCCGGTGCGCGTCCTGGTCGACGAGGTGTGGGACGGCGAGCCCCCGGCCGACGCCACCGGAGCGCTGCAGGCCCTGGTCGGCCGGCTGCGCCGGGTGCTCGGCGCCGACGCGGTCGCCTCCGACGGCGGCGGCTACCGGCTCACCGCCGCGGCCGACGACATCGACCTGCACCGCTTCGAGCGGCTGACCGGCGAGGGCCTGCGCGCCCTGGCCGACGGCGACCCGCAGAAGGCGGCCGTGGTGCTCGACGACGCCCTGGCGCTGTGGCGCGGGCCCGCCCTCGCCGACCTCCCCGACTCCACCGCCGAGGCCGCCCGCGCCGAGACCCGGCGGCTGGAGGCGCTGCGCGCCCGGCACACCGCCGCCCTCGCCCTCGGGCAGGCCGAGCAGTCGCTGCCCGAGCTGACCGCCCTGTGCGACACCCATCCGCTCGACGAACCCCTCCAGGCGCTGCGCCTGCGCGCGCTGCGCGACACTGGCCGCACCGCCGAGGCCCTCGCCGCCTACGAGGACGTGCGGCGCCTGCTCGCCGACCGGCTCGGCTCCGACCCGGGCGCCGAACTGCGGGCCCTGCACGCCGAACTGCTCCGCCCGCAGCCCGCCCCCCGGGCCACACCCGGACCCGCGCCGGCGGGGACGGCACCGCGGCGGGGCAACCTGCGGGCCCGGCTGACCTCCTTCGTCGGCCGGGAGAGAGACATCGAGACCATCCGCGCCGACCTGTCCGCCGCCCGCCTGGTCACCTTGCTCGGACCCGGCGGCGCCGGCAAGACCCGGCTGTCGCAGGAGGCCGCCGAGACCGTACGGGACACCCTGCCGGACGGGGTGTGGCTGGCCGAGCTGGCCCCCGTCGACGACCCCGCCGCCGTCCCCGAGGCCGTGCTCACCGCCGTCGGCGCCCGCGAGACCGTGCTGTACGGCGCCGGCGCCGAGAGCATGCGGGCCGTCGCCGAACGCCACGACGACCCCGTCGACCGCCTCGCCGAGCACTGCGGCCGGCGCCGCATGCTGCTGATCCTCGACAACTGCGAGCACGTCGTCGACGCCGCCGCCCGGCTGGCGCAGACGCTGCTGGAGCGCTGCCCCCGCCTCACCGTCCTCGCCACCAGCCGCGAACCCCTCGGCGTGCAGGGCGAGTTGCTGCGCCCGGTGGAGCCGCTGCCCGAGCCGGTGGCCCTGCAGCTGCTCGCCGACCGCGGCGCGGCCGCCCGGCCCGGATTCCGCGTCGAGGACGATCCGGAGGCCTGCGCCGAGATCTGCCGCCGGCTCGACGGACTGCCCCTCGCCATCGAACTCGCCGCCGCCCGGCTGCGGATGCTCACCCCGCGCCAGATCGCCGACCGCCTCGACGACCGCTTCCGCCTGCTCACCTCCGGCAGCCGCACCGCCCTGCCCCGCCAGCAGACCCTGCGGGCCGTGGTCGACTGGTCCTGGGAGCTGCTCGACGCGGACGAACGCGAGGTGCTGTGCCGCCTGTCGGTCTTCGCCGGCGGCTGCGACCTCGCCGCCGCCGAGGCGGTGTGCGGGCCCCCGGCGCTGGACGCGCTCGCCTCGCTCGTCGACAAGTCACTGGTGGTGGCCGCGCCCTCCGGCGACGGCGAGATGCGCTACCGGCTGCTGGAGACCGTCGCCGAGTACGCGGCCGAACGCCTCGACGAGACCGGCCGGCGCACCGAGGCGATCCGCGCCCACCTCATCCACTACCGGGAACTCGCCCGCACCACCGACCCGTTGCTGCGCGGCGGGCAGCAGCGCACCGCCATCGAACGGCTGGAGCGCGAGTACGACAACCTGCGCACCGCCCTGCGCCACGCGCTCGCCCTGCGCGACGAGCAGGAGGCGCTGTGCCTGACGCTGTCGCTCGCCTTCTTCTGGCAGATGCGCGACCTCAGGATCGAAGCCCGCAACTGGTGCCGCGAGGTCATGGCCCTCGGCCCCGACCCGTTCGCCGAGGTCCGTCCGGCCGCCCCCGTGTGGCAGCGCTGCACCGAGAACCCGCCCCCGATGACCGGCGAGGTGCTCGCCGAGGCCCGCCGCGGGGTGCACCTGGCGCACCTCGCCTGCATGGACACCGAGCTGGACAACTGGCAGACGCCCGAGGCGCAGGACCGGCTGCGGGTCATCGCCGCAACGTACGAGCCCGGCCTGCCGCAGACCTGCCGGTCGCCCGGACTGCTGTGGATCTTCTCGCTGATGCTGACCGCCGACATGAAGCGGCTGCGTCGCGCCCTGGACGCCGCCGTCGACGTCGCCCGGCGCACCCCCGGATACGAGTGGGAGCTGGCCGGCTGCCTGCAGATCCGCGCCAATGTGCTCGCCAACCGCTCGGACCTGGCCGGCGGCGCCGCCCGTGACGCGGACGAGGCCCTGGAGATCTACCGGCGCCTGGACGACGCCTGGGGCACCGCGGAGGCGCTGGCCGCGCGCGGCGAGGCGCACGAGCGCCGGGGCCGCTACGACGCCGCGGCCGCCGACTTCGCCGCCGCGATCGAGCACGCCGAACGGCTGGGCGCCCGCGCCCAGATCGCCGTGCTGTCCGCCCGGCTGGGCAGCGCCCTGCTGGAGGCGGGGGACGCCGAACGCGGGGAGCGGATGCTGCGGGAGATCATCGAGACCACCCGGTGCGGCCACAACGAGGCCATGCCGTTCGCCCGGCTCTTCCTGGCCGGCTGGCTCGGCATGACCGGGCGCACCGCCGAGGCGCGGGAGCAACTGGAGCGGCTGCGCGAGGAGTTCCGCATCGCGCAGTACATCGTGTTCGACGCGTTCATCCTCGGCGCCGAGGGGTGGCTGGACGTGTTCGACGGGGACGACGTCAAGGCGCTGAGCACGTTCCGGCAGGCGTTCGAACGGGCGCAGGACCCGGTGTGCGAGACCGTCGCCCCGCAGATGCGCAGCGGTCATATGACCGGGGCCGCGATGGCCCTCGCCGGAGTCGACGGCGGGCGGCGCGCCGGGGACGCGGCCCGCCTGCTGGGCGCCGCCGACTCCTGGCTGCTGCCGGGCCATGTGCCGGGGAAGGTGGAGGCCACCTGCCGGGCACGCACCGAGCAGCGGATCAGGGCCGCCCTCGGCGACGACGAGGCGTACGAGGCCGCCTACGCGCAGGGCGGCGGCCTCACCCCCGAGGAAGCCGCCGCCCTGCTCTGATCTTCGCCAGTCCTCCTGAGCCTTCGTCAGTCCTTGGTGCGGAACTTGTGGATCGCGACCGGTGCCATCACCGCCGTGATCGCCACCGTCCAGCCCAGGGTCAGCCACAGGTCGTGCGCCACCGGCCCGCCCACCATCAGCCCGCGCGCGGCGTCGGCCAGCGAGGACAGCGGGTTGTACTCGGTGAAGCTCTCCAGCCAGCCCGGCATCGACTGGGGCGGCGCGAAGATCGACGAGCCGAACTGCAGCGGCATCAGCACCAGGAAGCCCATCGCCTGCACCGACTGCGCGTTCTTCATGGTCACGCCCAGCGTGAGGAAGATCCACATCAGGGCCGAGCCGAACACCGCGGACAGGCCCACGGCCGCCAGCAGCCCAGGCCAGTTGGTGATGTCGAAGCCGACCAGCACGCCGACGACCATCAGGATGGTGGTGGCGATCAGCATGCGCGCCAGCTCGACGGCGATCTTGGCGAACAGCACCGAGCCGCGGCCGATCGGCAGCGAACGGAAGCGGTCCATCACACCGGAGTTGAAGTCCTGGTTGAAGCCGGTGCCCACGCCCTGGGCCATGTTCATGCCCATCATGGCCATCAGGCCGGGCACGATGTACTGCACATACGCCTCCTGCCCGCCGCCCAGGGCCTGCCCGATCGAGCCGCCGAAGACGTACACGAACAGCAGGGTGAACACGATCGGGAACAGCACGGCGTCGAACATCGACTCCGGGTCCTGACGGATCCACAGCAGGTTGCGGCGCACCAGGGCGCCGGTGTGCCGCAGATGCCCGCGCAGCGTGATCCGCGCGTCCTGGCCGGCCCGGGCAGGGGTCAGTGCGGTGGCGCTCATACGGCTACCTCC
This sequence comes from Streptomyces thermocarboxydovorans, assembly GCF_039524635.1. Classification (NCBI taxonomy): domain Bacteria; kingdom Bacillati; phylum Actinomycetota; class Actinomycetes; order Kitasatosporales; family Streptomycetaceae; genus Streptomyces; species Streptomyces thermocarboxydovorans. The sequence continues at coordinate 22,544 of NZ_BAAAGU010000022.1, forward strand.
TCGCGGGGCCCGGCGGAACCGGCGGGCTCGGTGTCCTGCAGCTCACCGGCACGGTGGCCGGTGAGCGAGAGGAACACCTCGTCCAGGCTGGGCAGTTCGGTGCTGATGGAGGCCAGGGTGACGTCCCGCGCGGTGACCGCGCCGACCACGGCCGTCAGCTGCTCGTCGCTCAGAATGGGCACGAGCAGCGCCTCGCGCTCGGCGTCCACGGTGACCGGGGCGAGGCCGGTGATGCCCAGCTCGTCCAGGGCCGCGGCCAGCGGGCGCAGCTGCAGCGGGTCCGCCGGGCGGATCCGCAGCGTGCGGCCGCCGACCTTGGCCTTCAGCTCCTCGATGCCGCCCTTCGCGATGACCCTCCCGCGGTCCACGACGGTCAGCTCGGAGGCGAGCTGCTCGGCCTCCTCCATGTACTGGGTGGTCAGCAGCACGGTCACGCCCTCGCCGACCAGCCGCTTGACCTCGTCCCACACCTCGTTGCGGGTGCGCGGGTCCAGGCCGGTGGTCGGCTCGTCCAGGAACAGCACGGCCGGGCGGCCGGTCATCGAGGCGGCCAGGTCCAGCCGGCGGCGCATGCCGCCCGAGTACGTGCCCGCCGGGCGCCGGGCGGCGTCCGTGAGCGAGAAGCGCTCCAGCAGCTCGTCGGCGCGGGCGCGGGCCTCCTTGCGGGACAGGTCGAGCAGCCGGCCGATCAGGTACAGGTTCTCCCAGCCCGGCAGCTTCTCGTCCACCGAGGCGTACTGGCCGGTCAGGCCGATCACCCGGCGCAGCTGCCGGGGCTGGCGGACGACGTCGTAGCCGGCGACGGTCGCCCGGCCGGCGGTGGGGGCGAGCAGGGTGGACAGGATGCGGACGAGGGTGGTCTTGCCGGCGCCGTTCGGACCGAGCACGCCCATCACGGTGCCCTCGCGCACGTCCAGGTCGACGCCGGCCAGCGCCTTGGTCTCCCCGTAGTGCTTGACCAGCCCCCGCACGGTCACCGCGCCTCCGGCGCCCCCGGTGTATGTCCCATTTCGACTCATGCCCCCGACGGTGGCAGCCCCCACCGACAGATCACCGACATCCCACCGACACCCACCGACAGATTTCTTGTCGGCTGCCGTCGGCAGGTACGTGGACCTACGTGCGGCAGCCCGCCGACGGGGGAGGATCGGCGGGCTGCCCGGTGGTACCGCAGTGGCTTCAGTGGACGGAGTGTTCCTCCTGGGGGAACGTTCCGGCGACGACCTCGTCAGCGAACGCCTTCACCGCTCCCGTCATGACGGACCGGAGATCGGCGTACTGCTTCACGAACCGCGGCACCCGCCCCTGCGTGAGCCCGAGCATGTCGGTCCACACCAGCACCTGCGCATCCGTCTCCGGCCCGGCGCCGATCCCGACCGTCGGGATGTGCAGCACCCGCGTCACCTCGGCCGCCAGCTCCGCCGGCACCAGCTCGAGGACCACCGCGAACGCCCCCGCGTCCTGCACGGCCTTGGCGTCCCGCAGCAGCTGCTGCGCCGCCTCCTCGCCGCGCCCCTGCACGCGGTAGCCCATCGTGTTCACGGACTGCGGGGTCAGCCCGATGTGGGCCATCACGGGGATCCCGGACTCCACCAGCAGCTCGATCTGCCGGTGCGAGCGCTCCCCGCCCTCCAGCTTCACCGCACCGACCCCGGCCTCCTTCACCAGCCGGGTCGCCGAGCGCAGCGCCTGCACCGGGCCCTCCTGGTACGAGCCGAAGGGCAGGTCGCCGACGATCAGGGCACGCGAGGTGCCCCGTACGACGGCCGCCGAGAGCATGACCATCTCGTCGAGGGTGACGGGCACGGTGGTGTCGTACCCGAGGTGGCAGTTGCCGGCCGAGTCGCCCACCAGCATGACCGGGATCCCGGCCTCGTCGAATACGGACGCGGTCATCGCGTCGTAGGCGGTGAGCATGGGCCACTTCTCGCCCCGCTCCTTGGCGAGGGCGATGTCGCGGACGGTGATACGGCGAGTGCCCTTGCCCCCGTACAGCGCCTTGCTGCCGTCGGAGGATGCTGACTTCGCAGGCTGCGCGGTCCGCGCAGAAGTCTGGGCAGCCGAAAGCTGCGTCATTGCAACGGCTCCTAACACGTCATCTCGAGGCGCCCTCACGGCGTCCCCGGACCACGTCCATGGTTGCACCTCGAACGGCCGAGGGCCAGAGGTCCCCCCGACGTCCCCCTGTGACGTCCACCGGCCGCCCGTGACGTCCACCCGCCGCCCTTCGGGGGACGGGCGTTCCGATACGAGACGGTGCCGTATCGGAATTCGTGAGACGCTGGCCGTATGAGTACTCCCGCCGCTCCCGCCCGCCGCGTCCCCGAGTCGGTGCACCGGCGCCGCTGGGCGATCCTCGGCGTGCTGATGCTGAGCCTGCTGATCGTCGTGCTGGACAACTCGATCCTGAACGTCGCCATCAGGACGATCTCCACCCCGGCCCCCACCGGCCTCGGCGCCACCCAGAGCGAACTCGAATGGGCCATCAACGCCTACACGCTCGTCTTCGCCGGCCTGCTGTTCACCGCCGGCCTGGTCGGCGACCGCCTCGGCCGCAAGAAGGTGCTGCTCGGCGGCCTCACCGTGTTCGGCCTCGGCTCGGCGCTCGCCGCCTTCTCCGCCTCGCCCGGGCAGCTGATCGGCTGGCGCGCGCTGATGGGCCTGGGCGCGGCCTTCGTGATGCCGGCCACCCTGGCCGTGCTGATGAACGTCTTCGAGCGCGACGAGCAGCCCAAGGCCATCGGCGTCTGGGCGGGCGGCGTGGGGCTGGCCATCGCCATCGGCCCGATCACCGGCGGCCTGCTGCTGGACCACTTCTGGTGGGGCTCGGTCTTCCTGGTCAATGTGCCGATCGTGCTGCTGGCCCTGGCCCTGATGCTGTGGCTGGTGCCCGACTCGCGCGATCCGCACCCCGGCCGGCTCGACCCGGTCGGCGTCCTGCTCTCCGTGGTCGGCCTGGTCCTGCTGGTCTACGGGATCATCAAGGGCGGCCAGCTCGCCGACCTCACCGACCCCACCGTGCTGACCACGGCCGGCGCCGGGCTCGCCGTGCTGGTGGCCTTCGTGGTGTTCGAGGCGCGCAGTGAACACCCGTCCCTCGACGTGCGGTACTTCCGCAACAAGGTGTTCTCCGCGTCGATCGGTGCCGTCGCGCTGGTCTTCTTCGCGCTCATGGGCGTGATGTTCTTCGCGGTCTTCTACACCCAGAGCGTGCGCGGCTACTCGCCGCTGGAGACCGGCCTGCTGATGCTGCCGATCGCCGTCGCGCAGATGTTCTTCGCGCCGCGGGCCCGGCTGCTGGTCGACCGCTTCGGCAACCGCGCCACCACCACCGGCGGCCTGCTGCTGCTCGCCTCGATGCTCGCCGCCTTCACCCTCCTGGACCGCGACACCCCCATCTGGCTGCTGGAGGTCGTCTTCTTCCTCATGGGCGCCGGGATGGCGCATGTGATGACCCCGGTCAGCGTCCTGATCATGCAGGCGCTGCCCCGGGAGAAGGCGGGCCGGGCCTCCGCGCTCAGCAACACCTTCCGCCAGGTCGGCGGAGCCCTCGGCGTCGCCGTGCTGGGCTCGGTGCTCTCCGCGGCGTACCGCAACAGCATCGAGGACGAGCTGGCCGTGCTGCCGCCCGGCGTCCGCCACGCGGCCGGCGAGTCCATCGAGGCCACCCTGGCCGCCGCGGACCGGCTCGGCGCCTCGGGTCAGGCCCTGGCCGGCCAGGCCGGTGAGGCGTTCGTGCACGCCATGCATGTCACGGCGCTGTGGGGCGCGGGCGTCGCCCTCGCCGGCGCCGTCGTCACCGCCCTGTTCCTGCCCGGACACAACCCCGCGCCGCCCGAAAACGGGGAGCGGGGGCAGGAGTTGGTGAAGGCGGCAGACTGAAGCGCCCGACGCGGCCCAGGGAAGGGAACGACGACGTGAGCCTCGCCGACACCGGCACCGGCACGTACGACAGCACGCACACCGGCACCGGCACCGGCAACGGCACCGCCGCCGCCCCGCACACCGGCACCGCCGCCGCCCCGCACACCGGCACCGACGCCGCCCCGCACACCGGCACCGCCGCCGCCCCGCACACCGGCACCGAAGAGGCGAACGGCACCCGGCAGGACGGCGGCCCCGCCCGTGGACGTCCCCGCAGCGAGGCGGCCGAACGCGCCATCATCGACGGTGTGATGAAGCTTCTGGAGGCGGGCGTGCCGCTCGCGGAGCTGTCCATCGAGCGGATCGCCCGCACCGCCGGCGTCGGCAAGGCCACCATCTACCGCCGCTGGAGCGGCAAGGAGGAACTCTTCGTCGACGTGGTCCGCGCCGCCGAGCCCCCGGACCCCGAACTCCCCGGCACCTCCCTGCGCGACGACCTCGTCGTGCTGCTGGAGTCCCTGCGCCGGCGCGGACTCGCCAGCAGGACCTCGGCGATCCTGCACAACGTGCACGCCCAGATGAAGAGCAGCCCGAAGATCTGGGCGGCCTACCAGGCCATCGCCATCGAGCCGCGCCGCCGCCTCGGCCTTCAGGTGCTGCGCCGGGGCCAGGAGAACGGCGAACTGCGCACCGACGTCGACCTGGAACTGCTCAACGACATAGTGGTCGGCCCCATCCTGCTGCGCACCGTGATGCGCCCCGACGCCGACCTCCCCGAGGACCTCGCCGCGAAGGTCGTCGACACCCTTCTGGAGGGCCTGCGCCCCGGCCGTTGAACCCCGGCATGTGCGCATTTCGTCACAGACGGAACTCGTGCCCCGCCATGGCACGTCATCGCCCCCGTACGGCCGTCGAGGGACGGCAGGAAGGGCACCGATCATCCCCTAGGGTCTTTACGGACACGGGAGAGACGGTGTGCACGGCAAGGTGTGAGGCGACGGTATGGCGCAGCAGGCGTACATGACGCAGACGGACAACGGCGGCTCGGACCCCGAGCCCCGGACATCCCGGCTTCAGCGCCTGATCGACGCCCTGACCAGAGGCTGGCGGGACGACCGCCGCATCTGGCGCCGGGGCCTGGTGCTGGCGGCCTTCGCGGTGATGCTCGCCGTGGTGATGCTGGCCCACGCGCACATCCCGAACCAGGTCGGCAACCTGGGCAGCCTGGTGGAGACGTTCCTGCCCTGGCTGGGCGTGTTCATCCCGGTGCTGCTCCTGCTGGCCCTGCTGCGCAAGTCGGCCACGGCGCTCATCGCGACGCTGCTGCCCGTGGTGGTCTGGCTGAACCTCTTCGGCGGTCTGCTCACCGACAAGACCAGCGGCGGCGGCGAGCTGACGGTGGCCACGCACAACGTCAACGCGGAGAATCCCGACCCGGCGGGCACCGCCCGTGAGGTGGCCGCCTCCGGCGCCGATGTGCTCGCGCTGGAGGAGCTCAAGGCGTCCGCGGTCCCGGCCTACCGGGACGCGCTGCGGTCCACCTACCGCCACCACGCCGTGGTGGGCACGGTCGGCCTGTGGAGCAAGTACCCGCTCAGCGATGTCGAGGCGGTCGACATCCGCCTCGGCTGGAAGCGCGCCATGCGCGCCACGGTGAGCGCGCCCGGCGGCCAGGTCGCGGTGTACGTGGCGCATCTGCCGTCGGTCCGGGTGAAGCTGGAGGCCGGTTTCACGGCCCGTCAGCGCGACAAGAGCGCCGACGCGCTCGGCGAGGCCATCGCCGCCGAGCCGCTGCGCAACGTCGTCCTGCTGGGCGACCTCAACGGGACCATGAACGACCGCTCCCTGAACGCGGTCACCTCCCAGATGCGCTCCACCCAGGGCGCGGTGGGCAGCGGCTTCGGCTTCAGCTGGCCGGCGTCGTTCCCGATGGCGCGGATCGACCAGATCATGGTCAAGGGCGCGGAGCCGACCAGTTCCTGGACCCTCCCGCAGACCCCGAGCGACCATCTGCCGATCGCGGCGCGTGTGAAGCTGACCACAGGCGATTCGTAGGCCGGCCGCTCCGCCGGTGTAGCGGGGCCGGTCGCTCCGCCGGTGATCCGGGTCCGACCGCCCCGCCGTTCCGGCGCCCTCGCCCCGGCGCATGCCCGAAGGGGCGCCGGGGCGAGGGCGCCGGGGCGAGGGGGCGCCGCTCACCGCCCCTCGCCTCATCGGCAGCCGGCCGGCGTCAGTCCTGCCGGGCCAGCCACAGGTCCGGGCCGAACACCTCGTAGTGGATGTCGGCCGGCACCACGCCCTTGCCGATCAGCTGCTCCCGCACCGACCGCATGAACGGCAGCGGGCCGCACAGATAGGCGCGCGTGCCGGAGGCCACCGGCACCTCCGCGAGATCCACGTAGCCGGTGTGCGCGCCGGCCGGGGCGTCCTGCTCGTACCACAGGTGCACCGCGGCGTCCGGCAGCTTGGCCGCGTACGCCAGGTGGTCGTTGCACAGCGCGTGATCGGCGGGGGAGCGGTCGCCGTGCACCACGGTGACCGGGGCGCGGTGCCCGCTCTCGGCGAGGTGCGCCAGCATGGCGATCATCGGGGTCACCCCGATCCCGGCGGAGGCCAGCAGCAGCGGCGTGCCGGGGTCCGCGTCCAGCACCAGGTCGCCGTACGCCTCGGACAGCTCCAGCAGGTCACCGGGGTGCACCCGGGCGTGCAGGTGGTTGGAGACCTCGCCGTCCGGCGCGCCGTCGCCGTGCACCCGCTTGACCGCGAACTGCCGCTCCTCGGGGCCGGGCGCGCCGGTCAGGCTGTACTGCCGTATCTGCCGGGCGCCGTCGGGGAGGGCGACCCGGACGGACACGTACTGGCCGGGGCGGAAGTCGCGCACCGGGCCCCCGTCGGCCGGGCGGAGCCGGAAGGTCACCACGTCGGCGGTCTCGGGGATGCGCTCGACGACCCGCCAGGTGCGCCAGCCGTGCCCGCCGCGCTCCTCGTAGAGCCGCTTCTCCAGGGCGATCAGGGCGTTCCCCATCAGCCAGTAGACCTCGTCCCAGGCGGCCGCGACCTCGGGCGTGACGGCCTCGCCGAGCACCTCGGCGATGGCGGCGAAGAGGTGCCGGTGGACGATCTCGTACTGGTCCGCGGTGATGCCGAGGGAGGCGTGCTTGTGGGCGATCCGCTGGAGCATCGCGTCCGGCCGCTGGTCCGGGTGGTCCAGCAGGTGGGTCGCGAAGGCGGCGATGGATCCGGCGAGGGCCTGCCGCTGGGTGCCGGCGGCCTGGTTGCCGCGGTTGAACAGATCGCGCAGCAACTCGGGGTGGGCGGCGAACATCCCGGCGTAGAACCGCTCGGTGATCTTGTCGAGGGACGCGCCGACCGCGGGAAGCGTGGCACGCACGACGGCAGCGGACTGCTCGGACAGCATCAGGTCTCCTCCGACTCGGCACAGCCCGGCGGGGCGCCGGACCGGCTCGGCTGCTTGCCCCCTCATTAAAACTTGCATCTGAGATTCCAATTAAAGCGGGGGTGGGGTTCCGGCCACCTGCGGCCCTGACCTGCAGCTGACCCCGGTGGGTTCCGGAGGCGCATGCGGAGCCGGGCGGCCCCGGCTGTTACGGACGTGGCCACGAACGGGCAAGATGGGCGACAGGGTGGTCGGCAACGCACATGAAACGCTGGTGTGGTGGGATGACCCCGAGCGCCCGACCGTCTCCCGTGGCCCGGGACGACAGGTGGCCTGACCGGCAAGGATGGGGAAGCGGAAGATGGACAAGCAGCAGGAGTTCGTGCTCCGGACCTTGGAGGAGCGCGACATCCGGTTCGTACGCCTGTGGTTCACGGACGTGCTGGGCTTCCTGAAGTCCGTGGCCGTGGCTCCGGCCGAGCTGGAGCAGGCGTTCGACGAGGGCATCGGCTTCGACGGCTCCGCCATCGAGGGATTCGCCCGGGTCTACGAGTCCGACATGATCGCCAAGCCGGACCCGTCCACCTTCCAGATCCTCCCCTGGCGCGCCGAGGCCCCCGGCACGGCCCGGATGTTCTGCGACATCCTGATGCCGGACGGCTCCCCGTCCTTCGCGGACCCGCGCTACGTCCTCAAGCGCGCCCTGGCCCGCGCCTCCGACCAGGGCTTCACCTTCTACACCCACCCGGAGATCGAGTTCTTCCTGCTGAAGGACAAGCCGGTCGACGGCAGCCGCCCGACCCCGGCCGACAACTCCGGCTACTTCGACCACACCCCGCAGAACGTCGGCATGGACTTCCGCCGCCAGGCGATCACCATGCTGGAGTCCATGGGCATCTCGGTGGAGTTCTCCCACCACGAGGGCGCCCCCGGCCAGCAGGAGATCGACCTGCGCTACGCCGACGCGCTGTCCACCGCGGACAACGTCATGACCTTCCGCCTGGTCATGAAGCAGGTGGCGCTCGAGCAGGGCGTCCAGGCGACCTTCATGCCGAAGCCGTTCTCCGAGCACCCCGGCTCCGGCATGCACACCCACCTCTCCCTCTTCGAGGGCGACCGGAACGCCTTCTACGAGTCCGGGGCCGAGTACCAGCTCTCCAAGGTCGGCCGCTCCTTCATCGCCGGCCTGCTGCGGCACGCGGCGGAGATCTCCGCGGTCACCAACCAGTGGGTCAACAGCTACAAGCGCATCTGGGGCGGCGCCGAGCGCACCGCCGGCGCGGGCGGCGAGGCCCCCTCCTACATCTGCTGGGGCCACAACAACCGCTCCGCCCTGGTCCGCGTCCCCATGTACAAGCCCGGCAAGACCGGCTCGGCCCGCGTCGAGGTCCGCTCCCTGGACTCCGGGGCCAACCCCTACCTGGCCTACGCCGTCCTCCTCGCCGCCGGCCTCAAGGGCGTCGAGGAGGGCTACGAACTCCCGCCGGGCGCCGAGGACGACGTCTGGGCCCTCTCCGACGCGGAACGCCGAGCCCTCGGCATCGAGCCCCTGCCGCAGAACCTCGGCGAGGCCCTCACCCTGATGGAACGCAGCGACCTGGTCGCCGAGACCCTCGGCGAACACGTCTTCGACTTCTTCCTCCGCAACAAGAAGCAGGAGTGGGAGGAGTACCGCTCCGAGGTCACGGCCTTCGAGCTGCGGAAGAACCTGCCGGTGCTGTAGCGGTCCGCTGCGGGCAGCGAGCCTACGGCCGCTTCGAGATGGTCAGGAGGAGCGGGCCCGTCGGGGCCGTGGTGAGGTCGGTGATGGTGAGGCGGTCCAGGGAGGCGTAGAAGGCCTCCTGGGCCTGGCGGAGGGCGCCGCGGAGGCGGCAGGCGGGGCTCAGGGGGCAGGCGGCCGTGGTGGCGGTGCCCTCGCAGTCGACGACGTCGCCCTCGCCCTCGAAGGCGCGGACCAGCTCGCCCACGGACGCGGTGCGGCCCTTCTCGGTCAGCGCGAGCCCGCCGCCCCGGCCGCGGCGGGCCGTGAGCAGACCCATGTGCTGGAGTTCGGCGACGACCTTCGCGGCGTGGGTGTAGGGCACGTCCATCGCCGCCGCGACATCACGGGTCGTGGGGTTCGGATCGGGCGTCGCGGCGAGGCGCATCAGCAGGCGCAGGGCCAGGTCGGTGGAGCGCAGCAGCCGCATACCGGGAGCGTAGGTTAATGCTCATCCGGGGTTCAAATTTCTGGCCCCCTACGACGGGCCCCGCCTTCCCCATTACGATCAGCTCACCCGATCGTCCCATCCCTCACCCCCGAAGGGCGCACCCATGGGCTCCGCCAAGAAGAGCAGCGCGGCACGCAAGGCACGCATAGAGGAGATGCGGCGCGCAGAGCAGGCCCGCGAGCGCCGCGCGCGGATCCTCACCATCGGCGCCAGCGTGGTGATCGTCGGCGCGCTCGTGGTGGGCGGTGTGTTCCTCGTCCGCTCCCAGAAGGACGACTCGGACAGCGCCGCGAGCGACAAGAGCTCCGGCAAGTTCGTCACCGGCAAGGACGGCGTGAAGAAGTGGGAGGGCACGCTCGCCCGCAACCACGTCACCAAGTCGGTCAGCTACCCGGTGACGCCCCCCGTCGGCGGCGACCACCACCCGGTCTGGATGAACTGCAACGGCGACGTCTACACCAAGGAGATCAACAACACCAACGCCGTGCACTCGATGGAGCACGGCGCGGTGTGGGTGACGTACAACTCCAAGGCCGACAAGAAGGACGTCGACGCCCTGGCCGCCAAGGTGAAGAAGACGCCGTACACCCTGATGAGCCCGGTCGAGGGGCAGAAGGACCCGATCATGCTGTCCGCCTGGGGGCACCAGCGGACGGTGAAGGGCGCCGACGACCCTGCCGTCGACAAGTTCTTCGCGAAGTTCGTGCAGGGGCAGCAGACCCCCGAGCCGGGGGCCGCCTGCACCAACGGTCTGGCTCAGTGAGGCAGCCGGGTCCATGAAGCACTTCGGGTTGATCGCGGGGGCCGCGGCGCTGGTGCTGGTCGCCGGCGGTGCGCTCGGCTACGCGGCCGTCGCGGGGGACGACGACGGCGGGGGCGCGGGCACGCCTTCGGCGGAGTCGGCGGACGCCGGGTTCGCCCGGGACATGGCCGTGCACCATCAGCAGGCCGTGGAGATGTCCTACATCGTCCGGGACCGGACGAAGAACGAGCAGGTGCGCCGGCTCGCGTACGACATCGCCCAGACGCAGGCGAACCAGCGGGGCATGCTGCTCGGCTGGCTCGATCTGTGGGAGCTGCCGAAGGTGTCGGCCGATCCGCCGATGACCTGGATGGGCATGGGCGGCGAGGGCGCTGCCGGCGAGGACGCCGGCGGTGCGCTGATGCCGGGGATGGCGACCAACGCCGAGATGAAGCGGCTGGGTGAGCTGAACGGCAAGCAGGCCGAGATCTTCTACCTGCAGCTGATGACGGACCATCACAAGGGCGGGGTGCACATGGCCCAGGGGTGCCTCAGCAAGTGCGAGGTCGGGGTGGAGAAGCGGCTGGCCCGGACGATGGTCGAGGGGCAGCAGTCGGAGATCGAGCTGATGGCCGGGATGCTGCGGGAGCGGGGGGCTCGGGCGCGGTGAGGGGCGCCAGGCGCGGGTGAGGGCCCGGCCCGGGCGCGGTGAGGGTGGCTCGGGTGTGATCCGGCGGTTGCCCCCGCGTATTGCGTCGCTTTGACGATTACACTGGGCGCGTGCCTCAACTTCGCCTCGCCCTGAATCAGATCGACACCCGCGTCGGTGACATCACCGGCAACGCTGAAACGATTGTCCGCTGGACCCGGCGCTCCGCCGAGCAGGGAGCGCACCTCGTGGCGTTCCCGGAGATGGCGCTGACCGGATATCCGGTGGAGGACCTGGCCCTCCGGTCGTCCTTCGTGGAGGCCTCCCGCGCCGCCCTGCGCTCACTGGCCGCGCGGCTCGCCGACGAGGGCTTCGGTGAGCTGCCGGTCGTCGTCGGCTACCTCGACCGCAGCGAGACCGCCCAACCGAAGTACGGGCAGCCGGCGGGAGCACCGCGGAACGCCGCAGCCGTGCTGTACGGCGGTGACGTGGTGCTCAGCTTCGCCAAGCACCACCTGCCCAACTACGGCGTCTTCGACGAGTTCCGGTACTTCGTGCCCGGGGACACCATGCCGGTGGTGCGGGTGCGGGGTGTCGATGTCGCGCTCGCCATCTGCGAGGACCTGTGGCAGGACGGCGGCCGGGTGCCGGCGGCGCGCTCCGCCCGGGCCGGGCTGCTGCTGTCGGTCAACGCCTCGCCGTACGAGCGGGACAAGGACGACACCCGTCTCGAACTGGTCCGCAAGCGGGCCCAGGAGGCCGGGGTCACCACGGCCTACCTCGCCATGATGGGCGGGCAGGACGACCTCGTCTTCGACGGGGACTCCATCGTCGTGGACCCGAGGGGCGAGGTTCTCGCACGGGCGCCGCAGTTCGCCGAGGAGTGCCTGGTGGTGGACCTGGAGCTGCCGGCGGCGGTCGAGGACGCGCCCACCGGGGTGGTGGACGACGGGCTGCGGATCGAGCGGGTGGTGATCTCTCAGGAGCCGGTGCCGGCGTACGAGCCGGAGCGGACCGGTGGTTACGCGGAGCGGCTCGACGACGACGAGGAGATCTACTCCGCGCTGGTCGTGGGGCTGCGGGCATATGTGGAGAAGAACGGCTTCCGTTCGGTGCTGATCGGGCTGTCGGGCGGTATCGACTCGTCGCTGGTGGCCGCGATCGCGTGTGACGCGGTGGGGCCGGAGAATGTGTACGGCGTGTCCATGCCGTCGAAGTACTCCTCCGAGCACTCCAAGGACGATGCGGCGGAGCTGGCGCGGCGGACCGGGCTGAACTACCGGACCGTGCCGATCGAGCCGATGTTCGACGCGTACATGGGGTCGCTCGAGCTGACCGGGCTGGCGGAGGAGAACCTGCAGTCGCGGCTGCGGGGTGTGCTGCTGATGGCGATCTCCAACCAGGAGGGGCACATCGTGCTGGCGCCGGGCAACAAGTCCGAGCTGGCGGTGGGCTATTCGACGCTGTACGGGGACTCGGTGGGTGCGTACGGGCCCATCAAGGACGTGTACAAGACGTCCGTGTTCCGGCTGGCCGAGTGGCGCAACCGGGCGGCGGTGGAACGCGGGGAGACGCCGCCGATCCCGGAGAACTCGATCTCCAAGCCGCCGAGCGCGGAGCTGCGGCCGGGGCAGGTCGACACGGACTCCCTGCCGGACTATCCGGTGCTGGACGCGATCCTTGAGCTGTACGTGGACCGGGACAAGGGGGCGGACGAGATCGTCGCGGCCGGGTTCGATCCGGAGCTGGTGGCGAAGACGCTGCGGATGGTGGACCGGGCGGAGTACAAGCGGCGCCAGTACCCGCCGGGCACGAAGATCTCCCCGAAGGGCTTCGGCAAGGACCGCCGGCTGCCCATCACCAACGGCTGGAGCGAACGGGTACCTCCGGCGGTCTGACGGCGATCCGATCCGTGCGTGGGGGTGCGCGTGGCCATGCCTGCGGCGCAACTGCGGCTCCGGTGGGGGTGCGCGTAGCGCCCACGCTGGGTGGGTGAGTCGGGGCCGGGGTGGTGGTATCCGTCCTCGGTCTGGCGCGAAATGGGTTTCCTTTTGACTCCTGCGGTTGACGCGCCGGCCGCTGCGGGCGGACACCACCACCCCGACCCCTCCCGCCCGCGCGCGTCTGCGGCCGCCTAAGACCCGGCCCGCACCCACGCCGGGTGCCCAATCAGGGCGCGCGGGCCCGGCGTTCAGGCCGGCGTGCCGAACCAGCGGGACAAAGGCGCCCGGAGGGACTCCTGTTCCGCGCCGGTCCAGATGACGTGGCCGTCGGGGCGCAGGAGGACTGCGGGGACGTCGAGTTCATCGGTCGTGTCGATCACGTGGTCCACACGGTCCGCCCAGCCGTCGACGGAGAGACGGCCCGTCTGGTCGAGCAGCAGCCCACGACCGGTGTGCATCAGGTCGTACAGGCGGTTCTGCTTGAGGGCGAGGTCGCGCAGACGGCGGCCGAGCAGGGGGTGCCCCTCGCCGACGTCGTAGCGGACGTCGAGTGCGGTGATCTTCTCGACGAGGCGGCGGTTCACCTCGTCGATGTCCATGAGTTCGGAGAACAGACGGCGCACTGCTTGGGGCCCCGGCTCGGTGGAGACCAGTACGGACATGGCGCGGGTGTTGTCCAGCACGGCGGCGGCCACCGGGTGGCGTTCGGACTCGTAGGTGTCCAGGAGCCCGGCCGGAGCCCACCCCCGCACCTCCGCTGCCAGCTTCCACCCGAGGTTGAACGCGTCCTGGATGCCGAGGTTGAGGCCCTGCCCCCCGAGGGGCGGGTGGATGTGGGCGGCGTCGCCCGCGAGCAGGACCCGGCCGCAACGGTAGCGCTCGGCCTGCCGGGTGGCGTCGCCGAAGCGGGAGAGCCAGCGGGGGGAGTGGACGCCGAAGTCGGTGCCCGCGGTGGCCCGCAGTTGGTTCTTGAAGTCCTCGAGGGTGGGGGTGAGGGAGCGGTCCTCTACGACGTCGGCGGCGGGGACGACGACGCGGTGGACGCCGTCGCCGACGGGGGCGAGGCCGAAGCGCTTCTGGGTCTTGCGGACCTCGGCGACCGTGGCTGCCACCGTCTCCGGTGGTGCGTCGACCTGCATCTCACCGAGCAGGGTGTCGCTGGTGCTGGGCTCGCCGGGGAAGGCCACGCCGAGCAGCTTGCGGACGGTGCTGCGGCCGCCGTCGCAGCCGACCAGGTAGCGGGAGCGCAGCCGCGTGCCGTCGGCCAGCTCGGCGGTGACGCCGTCGGCGTCCTGGCTCAGGCCGGTCAGCTCGCAGCCGCGCCGGATGCCGGCGCCGGCCTCGGCGGCGTGCTCCTCCAGCAGGCGGTCGGTGACGGTCTGCGGGATGCCGAGGACATAGCCGTGGGCGGTGTCCAGGTCGTCCGGCCAGGGCGCCTCGATGCCGGCGAAGAAGCCGCCGGTCCGGTACTGCTTCCCGTGGGCCAGGAACCGGTCGAGCAGGCCGCGCTGGGCCATGATCTCGATGCTGCGGACGTGCAGACCGAGGGCGCGGACGACCGGGGTGCGCTCGGTGGCCCGGTCGAGAACCACCACGTCCACGCCGTGCAGGCGCAGTTCGGCGGCGAGCATCAGGCCGATCGGGCCGGCTCCGGTGATGATGACGTCGATCACGGCATTCCCCCAGTTTTGGGCGCAGAGTGGCGCAGAGTGGAGCAGAAGCGGGAGTAGGCCGGTCATTCTGCGCGACGGAGGGGGCCTTGCCGCAAGGCCCCCTCTGCGCTATACGTTGAGAGTGGCGAGGAGTGGTCTCCTCGCCGTTGTCGTGTCGTCAGGCGTTGCGTGCCGCCAGGGCGGCCAGGAGCTTGTGCAGCGGCTCCGTGGTGCGGCGGCGGTACTCCTGGACCGCCCAGCCGTTGCCGTCCGGGTCCTTGAAGTGCATGAAGGTTGCGCCGTCGTCGGGGGAGTACTGGACCGGCTCGGACACGTCCAGGCCGCGCGCGGTCAGCTCCGCGTGGGCGGCCTTGATGTCGGCGACGCAGAGCTGCAGGCCCTGGTAGGAGCCCGGGGCCGGCGTGGGGCCGGGGGTCATCTCCCAGATGCTGTCGCCCAGCGCGATCGAGCAGCCGGAACCGGGCGGGGTCAGCTGGACGATGCGCATGCCCGGCATGACCTCCTGGTCGATGTCCACGTGAAAGCCGACCTTGTCCCGGTAGAAGTCCCTGGCCCGGTCGATGTCGCTGACGGGCAGCGGGATCACTTCGAGGGTCATGTCCATGTGCGCGACTCTTTCGTCAGGTGAACCGCCACCTCGTCTGGCTGAACGGCTCTCCCTTACGGAATCCGAAAACGCACCGGGGCGCCACCGAAAACACCAGGGCGCGTCCGTCGCCGTGGTCGAAGCAGCCGTCGCGCACCTCGAAGTGCCAGACGCTGCCGTACTTCGCCTCCCAGGCCGCGGCCAGCTCCCTCAGCCGGGCGTCGTCGGTGACCCGCACGGCCGCGCCCTCCACCACCAGGTCGAAGCCCTTGTCCCAGGTGCTGGTGCCGGTCGTCAGCACGACGTGCGGGTTGGCGGCCAGGTTGCGGGCCTTGCGCTCGTCGGGTCCGGTGCAGAAGTGCAGCGCTCCGTCCGACCAGACCGCGATCAGCGGGGTCACATGCGGGCGGCCGTCCGGGCGGACCGTCGAGATCCAGAAGTGTTCCGCCTTGTTCAGCAGTGCCTCGGCCTCGGACCAGGGGGTCGCGGCCGCGGTGGGGTCGCTGTAGCGGGGGTCGAGGCTGGTCTCGGGTGTGGGCATGGCCTTCCCTTCCTTTCTGCAGTGAGGACTCTGCACGGCCGGGGAACTCATCGCGCGGGGCCGCGGGCCGGCACTGGGGCTAGGCTCATGGCCGTACGACCCTGATCCGAGGCATGAGGGAGGCCGGGGATGACGTCGGCGCCGGGGCGCAGGAGCAGTACCTTCACTCGGCTGCTGCGGCACGGCTTCACCGATCCCTCGGCCGCCGAGCGGCTGCTGGACGCGCCCGAACTGGCGCCCGTGCGCAACGACCCGGTGCTGCTGCCCGCGCTCGGCGCCACCGCCGACCCGGATCTGGCGCTGCTCCATCTGGTGCGGCTGCTGGAGGCGCAGCCGGGGCCGACCGACCGGCAGGAGCTGCTGGACACCCTGATCGCGGCGAAGCCGCTGCGGGACCGGCTGCTGGGGGTGCTCGGCGCCTCGGCCGCCCTCGGTGACCATCTCGCCCGGCACAGCGGGGACTGGCGGGCGCTGGTCACCTACGAACCGAGCGACCTGCACCCCGGCATCGAGGAGTTCGAGCGGGGGCTGGCCGAGGCGACCGACCCGGTGTCGCTGCGGATCGCCTACCGGCGCTGTCTGCTGTCCATCGCCGCCCGGGACGTGTGCGGCACCATCGACGTCGCCGACACCGCCGCCGAGCTCGCCGACCTCGCCACGGCCACGCTGCGCAGGGCGCTCGCCCTCGCCGAGGCCGACGCGCCGGAGGACGCCGCGCTGTGCCGGCTGGCCGTGATCGCCATGGGGAAGTGCGGCGGGCACGAGCTGAACTACGTCTCCGACGTCGACGTGGTCTTCGTCGGGGAGCCGGTGGAGGGAGCCGACGAGCGGAAGGCGCTGCAGGCGGCCACCCGGCTCGCCTCGCACATGATGCGGATCTGCTCGGAGACCACGGTCGAGGGCACCATCTGGCCGGTGGACGCCAATCTGCGGCCCGAGGGACGCAACGGGCCGCTGGTGCGCACCCTGGCCTCCCATGTCACGTACTACCAGCGCTGGGCCAAGACCTGGGAGTTCCAGGCGCTGCTCAAGGCCCGCCCGGTCGCCGGGGACCTCGGGCTCGGGCAGGAGTACACCGACGCGCTGCAGCCGCTGGTGTGGCAGGCGGCCGAGCGGGAGAACTTCGTCGCCGATGTGCAGAAGATGCGGCGGCGCGTGGTGGAGAACATCCCCGCCGCCGAGATAGACCGGCAGCTGAAGCTGGGGCCCGGGGGCCTCAGGGACGTGGAGTTCGCGGTGCAGCTGCTGCAGCTGGTGCACGGGCGGACCGATGCCTCGCTGCGCAGCGGCAAGACACTGGACGCGCTGAAGGCGCTGGCCGCCGGCGGGTACGTGGGACGGGCCGACGCCGCGCAGCTCGACGAGGCGTACCGCTTCCTGCGGTCCATGGAGCACCGCATCCAGCTGTACCGGCTGCGGCGGACCCATCTGGTGCCGGAGGACGAGGCCGATCTGCGGCGGCTGGGACGCTCGCTGGGCCTGCGCACCGATCCGGTGGCCGAGCTGAGGCGGGAGTGGCGGCGGCACGCCTCCGTGGTGCGGCGGCTGCACGAGAAGCTGTTCTACCGGCCGCTGCTCGACGCGGTGGCGGCGCTGGCCCCCGGCGAGGCCCGGCTCAGCCCGGAGGCCGCGCGGGAGCGGCTGGTCGCCCTGGGGTACGCCGATCCCGCGGCGGCGCTGCGGCACCTGGAGGCGCTGGCGTCCGGGGTGACGCGCAAGGCGGCGATCCAGCGGACGCTGCTGCCGGTGCTGCTGGGCTGGTTCGCGGACTCGGCGGACCCGGACGCGGGGCTGCTGAACTTCCGCAAGGTCTCCGACGCGCTGGGCAAGACGCCCTGGTACCTGCGGCTGCTGCGGGACGAGGGCGCGGCGGCCGAGAACCTCGCCCGGGTGCTGTCCGCCGGGCGGCTCGCCCCCGACCTGCTGATGCGGGCGCCCGAGGCGGTCGCCCTGCTGGGCAACGGCAACGGCGGTGGGCTGAGGCCCCGCACCCGGACCCATCTGGAGCAGGAGATCCTCGCCGCCGTGGGGCGGGCCGTCGACGCCGTGCAGGCGGTCAACGCGGCCCGCGGGGTGCGGCGGCGCGAGCTGTTCCGTACCGCCGCCGCGGACATCGTGGGCTCCTACGGCACCGAGTCGCAGCCCGCCGAGGCGGACGCGGGCGCCCTGGTCGACCTGGTGGGCGGCGCGGTGTCGGACCTGACCGCCGCCACGCTCGCGGGGACGCTGCGGGCCGTGGTGCGGGAGGGGTGGGGCGATACCCTGCCCACCCGGTTCACGATCATCGGCGTGGGCCGCTTCGGCGGCCATGAGCTGGGCTACGGCTCCGACGCCGATGTGCTGTTCGTGCACGAGCCGCGGGAGGGTGTGGACGAGGGGGAGGCGGCGCGGGCCGCGAACCGGGTGGTCGAGGAGATGCGGCGGCTGCTGCAGCTGCCCAGCTCCGATCCGCCGCTGCTGATCGACGCCGACCTGCGGCCGGAGGGCAAGTCCGGCCCGCTGGTGCGCACGCTGAAGTCGTACGAGGCGTACTACCGGCGCTGGGCGCTGGTGTGGGAGCGGCACGCGCTGCTGCGGGCCGAGTACGTGACGGGCGACGAGGACCTCGGGCGCCGCTTCATCGAGATGATCGATCCGCTGCGGTACCCGGCCGGCGGGCTGGGCGACGAGGAGGTGCGGGAGATCCGGCGGCTGAAGGCCCGTATGGAGGCCGAGCGGCTGCCCCGCGGTGCCGACCCGAAGCTGCACGCGAAGCTGGGGCCGGGTGGGCTGTCGGACGTGGAGTGGACCGTGCAGCTGATGCAGCTGCGGCACGGCGCCCGGGTGGAGGGGCTGCGGACCACGCGGACCCGGGCGGCGCTGGCGGCGGCCGCCGAGGCGGGGCTGGTGTCCGAGGAGGACGCCGGGACCCTGGACGAGGCGTGGGTGCTGGCCACCCGGGTGCGCAACGCGGTGATGCTGGTCCGCGGGCGGGCGGGGGACACCTTCCCCACCGATCCGCGGGAGCTGGCCGCCGTGGGACGCTACCTGGGGTACGGGCCCGGACACGCGGGGGACATGCTCGACGCCTACCGGCGCACGGCGCGCCGGGCGCGCACGGTCGTCGAGGAGCTGTTCTACACGGACTGACGCCGTCTGGTCGGACTCCGACGCCGTCTACACGGACGGGGAGGGCTGCTCAGCGGCCGGCTGCTCCGGGGCGGTGCGGGGCCGGGCGGGCAGGGGAGGGGCGGGAACGGTGTCCGGCGCGGCGCCGTCGGCCGGGGGACCGGGTGGTGTCGTGGGCGCCTTCCGCGGCGGATGCGGCACGCGCCGGGGCAGGTGGTGGGGGAGTGCGCCGTACCAGAGGCGGGCGAAGGCGTAGCCGAAGGCCAGGCAGAGCACGCCGCCCACCGCGTCCAGCCAGAAGTGGTTGGCGGTGGCGACGATGACCACCAGGGTCGCCGCGGGGTAGACCAGGCCGAGCACGCGGACCCAGGGGACGGTGGTCAGGGCGAAGATCGTCAGCCCGCACCACAGGGACCAGCCGATGTGCATCGAGGGCATCGCGGCGTACTGGTTGGACATGTTCTTCAGGTCGCCGGACGCCATGGAGCCCCAGGTCTCATGGACCATCACGGTGTCGATGAACGCCTCACCGTTCATCAGACGGGGCGGGGCCAGGGGGTAGAGGTAGTAGCCGGCCAGGGCGACCGCGGTGGTGGAGAACAGAACCATGCGGGTGGCCGCATAGCGACCCGGGTGGCTGCGGAAGAGCCACACCAGGACACCCAGGGTCACCACGAAGTGCAGCGTGGCGTAGTAGTAGTTCATGCCGACGATCAGCCAAGTCACCGAGTTCACGGCATGGTTGACCGACTTTTCGAAGGCGATGCCGAGGGTCTGCTCCAGTTGCCAGATCCAGTCGGCGTTGCGCAGCGCCTCGGACCTCTGCTCGGGGACCGCGTTGCGGATCAGTGAGTACGTCCAGTAACTCACCGCGATGAGCAGGATCTCGAACCACAGGCGGGGCCGGCGCGGAGAGCGCCTCGCCCGCGGTGACAGGTCCGTGACGGGGTGTGAGACGGCCTGCTGCCGACCCTCCAGTGTGGTCACCGTCATGTCACCCATGGGCACAAAGTCTGCCAGAAAAGGCCTCCTCCTCAGATCATCCTCTGGTCGGGGGCGACCCGCATGTTGTCCTCCGGGTGCCCGGCGAGGAGACCCGGAGGAGACCTCCGGGGTGACGTCAGGGAGGGCGTCCAGAAACGTCAGGGAGGGCGTCCAGAAGGAGCCGGGAGGCACCTAGGAGGAGCCGGGAGGCGTCTAGGAGGAGCGGCCCGCCGCGGGTGCCGAGGCCGTCGAGCCGCGGACCACCAGCTCCGGCATGAAGACGAACTCGCTGTGCGGGGCGGGCGTTCCGCCGATCTCCTCGAGGAGGGTGCGGACCGCTGCCTGGCCCATCGCCGGGACCGGCTTGCGGATGGTGGTCAGCGGCGGGTCGGTGAAGGCGATCAGCGGGGAGTCGTCGAAGCCGACGACGGAGATGTCGTCGGGGACCTCGAGGTTCTGCTGGCGGGCCGCGCGTATCGCGCCCAGGGCCATCATGTCGCTGGCGCAGACGACGGCCGTGCAGTCGCGCTCGATCAGCGCCGCGGCGGCGGCCTGACCGCCCTCCAGGCTGTACAGCGAGTGCTGGATCAGCTCGGTCTCGATCGTCTCCGCGGACAGACCCAGCTGCTCCTGCATGGTGCGTGTAAAACCCTCGATCTTGCGCTGCACGGGGACGAAGCGCTTGGGGCCGAGGGCCAGGCCGATCCGGGTGTGACCCAAGGAGACGAGGTGGGTCACCGCGAGGGTCATCGCGGCGCGGTCGTCGGGGGAGATGAACGGCGCCTGCACCTTGGGGGAGAAGCCGTCGACCAGCACGAAGGGCACGCCCCGGGCGCGCAGGCGCT
This sequence comes from Streptomyces thermocarboxydovorans, assembly GCF_039524635.1. Taxonomy (NCBI): domain Bacteria; kingdom Bacillati; phylum Actinomycetota; class Actinomycetes; order Kitasatosporales; family Streptomycetaceae; genus Streptomyces; species Streptomyces thermocarboxydovorans. The sequence goes on from NZ_BAAAGU010000022.1 coordinate 43,086, forward strand.
CGTAGCGCTGCATGTCGGCGGTGGTGTCGGCGTGCAGGCCGGAGACGTAGATGATGCCGGCCACGCCGCGGTCCACCAGCATCTCGGTGAGCTCGTCCTCGGTGGAGCCGCCCGGGGTCTGGGTGGCCAGGACCGGGGTGTAGCCCTGGCGGGTCAGCGCCTGGCCGATGACCTGGGCGAGTGCCGGGAAGATCGGGTTCTCCAGCTCCGGGGTGATCAGGCCCACCAGGCCCTCGCTGCGCTGGCGGAGCCGTACCGGGCGTTCGTAGCCCAGGACGTCGAGGGCGGCGAGCACGGACTGGCGGGTGGTGGCGGCGACGCCCGGCTTGCCGTTCAGGACGCGGCTGACGGTCGCCTCGCTCACCCCCGCCTGAGCAGCGATATCGGCAAGCCGTGTGGTCACAGGACTCGACTGTAGCTGGCGTGCCTCTCCCTGCACACCGAACGGACGCCTGGTGCGCGCCGTCGAACGGGCCGTAGCGGGCTGCTGGCTCATCGCGGTCCCTCACGTGGTGGTCGGCGTCCGTTCCGCAACGGATGATTCACCCGGCGGAAAGGCATGGCAAGTGCTTGCAAAGTCTTGCACAACTGTCCGAGTCCCTGCTGAGCCCCGGAAAATCACCATCGCGGAGCGGTCGAGAGGAGGTCACGGCGGGATAACTCTCGCGGCTTCTTGCAAAAGTTTTCAGCAAGGTCTTTCGAATCGCTTACATGGCTGTTACGTTCACCTCGCCCGACGGCCTCCCCCACTCTCGGCCTCACCCGAGCGATGGGAACCCCCCAGCGGCGCAGTCGGCAAGCGGCAGGACGGCAGACGGGGCCGTCTCCTGCTCCACTCGGGCTTTCACCCTCAAGGAGAACTCATGCGGCGTGGCATAGCGGCCACCGCGCTGGTGGCGTCCCTCGCCCTCGCGGCGACGGCCTGCGGTTCGGACGGCGACAGCGGAGACAAGGCCGGCGGCCCGGTCACCATCACCTGGTGGGACACCTCCAACGCGACCAACGAGGCGCCGACGTACAAGGCCCTGGTCAAGGAGTTCGAGGCCGCCAACAAGGACATCAAGGTCAAGTACGTCAACGTCCCCTTCGACCAGGCGCAGAACAAGTTCGACACCGCCGCCGGTTCCAAGGGCGCCCCCGACGTGCTGCGCTCCGAGGTCGGCTGGACCCCCGCCTTCGCCAAGAAGGGCTACTTCCTCCCGCTGGACGGCACCGAGGCCCTGAAGGAGCAGGACAAGTTCAAGTCCAACCTGCTCGAGCAGGCCAAGTACGAGGGCAAGACCTACGGTGTTCCGTTCACCACGGACACCCTCGCCCTGGTCTACAACAAGGAGCTGTTCGAGAAGGCCGGCGTGAAGCCGCCCAAGACCTGGGACGACCTGAAGAAGGCCGCCGCCACCATCAAGGACAAGACCGGCGTCGACGGCTACTGGGGCTCCACCGCCGGTTACTACGCGCAGACCTTCCTCTACGGCGAGGGCACCGACACCGTCGACGTCGACGCCAAGAAGATCACCGTCAAGTCGCCCGCGGCCAAGAAGGCCTACGGCACCTGGCTGAGCCTGTTCAAGGGCAAGGGCCTGCACAAGGCCGACACCACGGCCGAGGCGTACGCCCACATCCAGGACGCGTTCGTCAACGGCAAGGTCGCCGCGATCATCCAGGGCCCGTGGGAGATCACCAACTTCCACAAGGGCTCGGCGTTCAAGGACAAGAACAACCTCGGCATCGCCACCGTCCCGGCCGGCTCCACCGGCAAGGCCGGCGCCCCGACCGGCGGCCACAACCTGTCCGTCTACGCCGGCTCCACCAAGGAGAAGCAGGAGGCCGCGCTGAAGTTCGTGAAATTCATGACCTCGGCCAAGGCGCAGGAGACCATCGCGCTGAAGAACTCCACGCTGCCCACGCGGGACGACGCCTACACCGACAAGGTCAAGGCCGACCCGGGCATCGCCGGCTTCCAGACGGTCCTCGCCGCCGCCCAGCCGCGGCCGGCGCTGCCCGAGTACAGCTCCATCTGGGGTCCGCTCGACGACGAGCTGCCGCAGATCGCCGGCGGCAAGAAGTCCCTGGACAAGGGCCTGACCGACGCCGAGACCTCGATCGCCAAGCTGGTGCCGGACTTCAGCAAGTGACGCCCGTGTGGCCGCCGGACCTCCCCGAGGGGGAGGTCCGGCGGCCGCCGGCCTGTGTGCCGTACTCCTTGATCATCCAGAAGGTGCCGAACCATGACAGTCGCCATCGACCGCGCGACCGGCAAGCGCCGCGGTGACCGCGCGCCCCGGCCCGGCCCGGTCACCCGCCTGAAGCGGTCATTCGCCAAGCACTGGTACGCCTACGCCATGATCGCGCCGGTGGCCGTCGTGCTCGGCGTCATCGTGCTGTACCCCCTGGCCTACGGCTTCTATCTGACGCTGACCGACGCCGACAGCCTCAACTCTGCCCGCACCATCGGCGTCAACAAGATCGAGGCCACCTACAAGTTCATCGGCCTGGACAACTACGCCGGGATCCTGTGGGGCGAGACGGCCTACGACCGCTTCTGGTCGCACTTCATCTGGACGATCGTGTGGACCGCGGCCTGTGTCGCCCTCCACTACGGCATCGGCCTCGGCCTCGCGCTGCTGCTCAACCAGAAGCTGCGCGGGCGCACGCTGTACCGGCTGATCCTCATCCTGCCCTGGGCGGTGCCGACCTTCGTCACCGTCTTCGGCTGGCGGTTCATGCTCGCCGACACCGGCATCATCAACTCCGGCCTCGGCTCCCTCGGCCTGCCCACGCCGCCCTGGCTGGAGGACCCCTTCTGGCAGCGGTTCGCCGCGATCATGGTCAACACCTGGTGCGGTGTGCCGTTCATGATGGTCTCGCTGCTCGGCGGACTGCAGTCGATCGACTCCACGCTGTACGAGGCGGCCGAGATGGACGGCGCCAACGCCTGGCAGCGCTTCCGCAACGTCACCCTGCCGGGGCTTCGCTCGGTCAGCTCCACCGTGGTGCTGCTCGGCATCATCTGGACCTTCAACCAGTTCGCGATCATCTTCCTGCTGTTCGGCAACACCGCGCCGGACGCGCAGATCCTGGTGACCTGGGCCTACTACCTCGGCTTCGGACAGCAGCCGCGCGAGTTCGCCGAGTCGGCGGCCTACGGCATGCTGCTGCTGGCCATCCTGGTCGTCTTCACCTCCTTCTACCGCCGCTGGCTGAACCGCAACGAGCAGCAGCTCGCGATCTGAGGCAGGAGTTCTCATGAGCACCACGACTGTCGAGAAGGCTGCTCCGGCCCATCCGGCCGGCGGTGGGACGACCGTGAAGCGCCCGGTGCGCCGGCGCGGCGAACTCAGCCTGCCGGCCCGCCTGACCTCCCACGGCGTCCTGATCGCGGCGAGCCTGATCGCGCTGTTCCCGGTCGCCTGGCTGGTCTTTCTGTCCCTCGGCCCGGACAAGGACGACTATCTGCACCCCGGCCGCATCTGGGGCAAGATGACGCTGGACAACTACTCGTTCGTCCTGGAGCACACGGCCTTCTTCCACTGGCTGAAGAGCTCCCTGATCGTCTCCCTCGGGACGACGCTCATCGGTGTGCTCGTCGCCGCCACCACCGGCTACGCGGTCTCCCGCATGCGCTTCCCGGGCTACAAGAAGTTCATGTGGGTGCTGCTGGTCACCCAGATGTTCCCGGTGGCCGTCCTGATGGTGCCGATGTACCAGATCCTGTCCGAGCTGCAGCTGATCGACAGCTACCTCGGCCTGATCCTGGTGTACTGCACCACGGCCGTGCCGTACTGCGCCTGGCTGATGAAGGGCTACTTCGACACCATCCCGTTCGAGATCGACGAGGCGGGCCGGGTCGACGGGCTGACCCCCTTCGGGACCTTCGCGCGGCTGATCCTGCCGCTCGCCAAGCCGGGCCTTGCGGTCGCCGCGTTCTACAGTTTCATCACGGCGTTCGGCGAGGTGGCCTTCGCCACGACATTCATGCTGGACGACGAGAAATACACCCTCGCCGTCGGTCTGCAGAGCTTCATCAGCGAGCACGACGCCCAGCGCAACCTCATGGCCGCCACCGCGGTCCTGATCGCGATACCCGTCTCCGGGTTCTTCTACCTGGTGCAGAAGAACCTGGTGGCCGGCCTCACCGCCGGCGGCACGAAGGGCTGACCCCCTCCGTCCGGAGACTCCCGCGCGCCTGACCGCGCGGGTAGGCGGCCCGCGGTGCCCATCCGACCCCGCTGACACCGCGGGCCGCCTCGTCCGGTCCCCGCCCGCACCCACGCCTCACACGACCGACTGACGCAACGCAAGGACGACATGAGTCAGCAGCACTCCGCCGCCCAGGTCCCGACCTCCCCGACCGAACCGACGCCCTCCACCGACTCGGCCGTCGCCACCGTCACCAGGCGCCACGACTGGTGGCGGGAAGCGGTGATCTACCAGGTGTACCCGCGCAGCTTCGCCGACAGCAACGGCGACGGCATGGGCGACCTGGAGGGCATCCGCTCCCGTCTGCCCTACCTGCGCGACCTCGGTGTGGACGCGGTGTGGCTCAGCCCCTTCTACGCCTCCCCGCAGGCGGACGCCGGATACGACGTCTCCGACTACCGTGCCGTCGACCCCATGTTCGGCACGCTGCTGGACGCGGACGCGCTGATCCGCGACGCCCATGCGCTGGGCCTGCGGATCATCGTCGATCTGGTGCCCAACCACTCCTCCGATCAGCACGAGTGGTTCAAGCGGGCCATCGCCGAGGGTCCCGGCTCGCCGCTGAGGGAGCGCTACCACTTCCGGCCCGGCAAGGGGAAGAACGGCGAACTCCCGCCCAACGACTGGGAGTCGATCTTCGGCGGCCCCGCCTGGACCCGGGTCACCGAGCCCGACGGCACGCCCGGCGAGTGGTACCTGCACCTCTTCGCCCCCGAGCAGCCCGACTTCAACTGGGAGCACCCGGCGGTCGGCGACGAGTTCCGCTCCATCCTGCGCTTCTGGCTGGACATGGGCGTCGACGGCTTCCGTATCGACGTCGCCCACGGCATGGTGAAGGCCGAGGGCCTTCCCGACCTTGGAAGCCATGAGCAACTGAAGCTGCTGGGCAACGATGTCATGCCGTTCTTCGACCAGGACGGGGTGCACGAGATCTACCGGCAGTGGCGGAAGATCCTGGACGAGTACTCGGGCGAGCGCATCTTCGTCGCCGAGGCGTGGACGCCGACCGTGGAGCGCACCGCCAACTACGTACGCCCCGACGAACTGCACCAGGCGTTCAACTTCCAGTACCTGGGCACCTACTGGGACGCGGCCGAGCTGCGCGAGGTCATCGACCGCACCCTGGACGCCATGCGCCCGGTCGGCGCCCCCGCCACCTGGGTGCTGTCCAACCACGACGTCACCCGGCACGCCACCCGCTTCGCCAACCCACCCGGGCTCGGCACCCAGATCCGGCTGGCCGGCGACCGCGAGCTGGGCCTGCGCCGCGCCCGCGCCGCCACGCTGCTGATGCTGGCGCTGCCCGGTTCGGCCTACGTCTACCAGGGCGAGGAGCTGGGCCTGCCGGACGTCGTGGACCTGCCCGACGAGGTGCGCCAGGACCCGGCGTACTTCCGGGGCGCCGGCCAGGACGGCTTCCGCGACGGGTGCCGGGTGCCGATCCCGTGGACCCGCGAGGGCTCCTCCTACGGCTTCGGCGACGGCGGCAGCTGGCTGCCGCAGCCCGAGTGGTGGGGCGAGCTGAGCGTGGAGGCGCAGACCGGGGTGCCCGGCTCGACGCTGGAGATGTACCGGGCGGCGCTCGCGGTGCGCCGGGAGCAGCCCGACCTGGGCGCGGGCGACTCGGTGGAGTGGCTGCGGGCGCCCGAGGGCGTGCTCGCCTTCCGCCGCGGGGACTTCGTGTGCGTCGCCAACACCACCGGCGAGTCGGTGACCGTGCCCGCGTACGGGCGGGTGCTGATCTCCAGCAGCGAGGTGGCGGAGACGGGCGGCGAGGCGAAGGTGCCGGGCGACACCACCGTGTGGTGGACCACCGCCTGACGCGCCCCGCAACTTTTTGGTTCAAGTTCGTACGGCCCGCTGCCCTTTCGGATGGCGGGCCTTTAACATCTGCGTTGCCGCAAGTTTGCTGAATGTTTCAGCAAGCACCTTCAACGAAGAAGGAAACCCCACACATGGCACGCAGAACCCTCGCCGGGGCGGCCGCGCTCATCGCCGCCTCGCTTGTCATGGCCCCGACCAGTGCGGAGGCCTCCCCACCCGGCTCGAAGGACGTCACCGCCGTCCTCTTCGAGTGGAACTTCGCCTCCGTCGCCCGTGAGTGCACCACCACCCTGGGCCCCGCCGGCTACGGCTACGTGCAGGTCTCCCCGCCCGCCGAGCACATACAGGGCGGGCAGTGGTGGACCTCCTACCAGCCCGTCAGCTACCGGATCGCGGGCCGCCTCGGCGACCGTACCGCCTTCAGGAACATGGTCGACACGTGTCACGCGGCCGGGGTGAAGGTCGTCGTCGACACCGTCATCAACCACATGTCCGCGGGCAGCGGCACCGGCACCGGCGGCTCGTCGTACACGAAGTACGACTACCCCGGCCTGTACTCGGTGTCCGACTTCGACAACTGCACCTCCCAGATCACCGACTACCGGGACCGCTGGAACGTCCAGAACTGCGAACTCGTCGGGCTCGCCGACCTGGACACCGGCGAGGAGTACGTGCGCGGCGCGATCGCCGGGTACATGAACGACCTGCTCTCCCTGGGCGTGGACGGCTTCCGCATCGACGCCGCCAAGCACATCCCGGCCGCCGACCTCGCCGCCGTCAAGTCCCGGCTGAGCAACCCGTCGGCGTACTGGAAGCAGGAGGTCATCTACGGCGCCGGCGAGGCCGTCCAGCCGGACGAGTACACCGGCAACGGCGACGTCCAGGAGTTCCGCTACGCGTACGACCTCAAGCGCGTCTTCAACAACGAGAACCTCGCCTACCTGAAGAACTACGGCGAGGGCTGGGGCTACCTCAAGAGCGGCGTCGCCGGTGTCTTCGTCGACAACCACGACACCGAGCGCAACGGCTCCACGCTCAGCTACAAGGACAACGCCAACTACACCCTGGCCACCGTCTTCATGCTGGCCTGGCCCTACGGCGCCCCCGACATCAACTCCGGCTACGAGTTCTCCGACCACGACGCCGGACCCCCCAACGGCGGCCGGGTCGACGCCTGCTGGCAGAACGGCTGGAAGTGCCAGCACGCCTGGCCGGAGATCAAGTCCATGGTCGCCTTCCGTAACGCAACCCGCGGCCAGGCGGTGACCAACTGGTGGGACAACGGCGGTGACGCGATCGCGTTCGGCCGCGGCAACAAGGGCTTCGTGGCCGTCAACCACGAGTCCGGCTCGCTGACCCGCACCTACCAGACCTCCCTGCCGGCCGGCACCTACTGCGACGTGCAGAGCAACAAGCAGGTGACGGTGGACGGTTCGGGCCGGCTCACGGCCACCCTCGGCAGCAACACCGCCCTCGCCGTGTACGCGGGGAAGAGCACCTGCTGAGGCGAGAGCACCCGCTGCAGCAAACCTGTGACGTCCGGCGGCCAGTTCTGTAGCCGCCGGACGCTAGCGTAAGCGCGGGATAAAGAACTCCCCCGCGGGGATGAGGAGGTGCGGCGCGGTCCCTCCCCGCGCCGCTCGTTCGCGCCGCAAGGGGGAGCCATCCGCATGGCTGTGAACAACACTCAGCGTCCCCGCGGACGCGTGGCGGGATGCCTGCAGGCCGTGCTGGTGCCGCTGATCATCATCGGCATCATCACCGCGTGGAACTACTTCAAGGACGACGACTCCCCGTCGTCCCCGTCGTCCTCGTCGTCCTCGTCGTCCTCCTCGGACGACAAGGGCGGCGACTCCGACGGCTGGAAGGCCGGCGACTGCGGCGGCCCGGACCCGGACAAGGGGTCCGACAGCTACCAGAAGCTCGACTGCGACGACTCCGGCGCCACCTTCAAGGCCCTGAAGATCCTGGACGGCGCCATCCTGGACGACTCCATCCAGTGCCCGGCGGGCACCGACATCATCATCAAGGTGTCCATCAGCTTCGGCTCGTCCAGCGGCGGCGGCATCCCCTCCAGCACCGTCTGCGGCCGCAACCTCTCCGGCGACCACCCCGGTGACGCGGGCGCCGGCGGCGGCCAGCTGGTGAAGGGCGACTGCATCGACTCCACGGCCAAGGAGATCCCCTGCGCGTCGGCCGGCCCCGACGACTACAAGGTCCTCGACCTGGTCAAGACCGAGTCCGAGTGCCCCGCCAAGACCACCGACCCGCTGAAGCTGACCCTCGGGATCGGTCGTCCCTACGACGTGATCTGCGGCCGCAAGGCGGCCTGAGGCCGCCCTGGCGGTCCGTCACACGGCACTTTCGCGCCGCCGGTTCCCCTCGGGGAGCCGGCGGCGCGCCGTTGTCCGGGCCGGTGCGTGCCCAACTCGTCCGCCCCTGCCGGAAAGCTCCTCCTGGAAGTTCTTGCCGCCGCTTTCACAAGTCTTGCTGTAAAGCTTTCAACAGCGGTACGGTCGCGCGGGCGCCCCGGTGACGTGGCCGAAACGGTCGTCCCCAGGGCGTGGGGTCGGACCCGTATGAGCCGTCATCGCAAGGAGTGCACCCTGTGATACCCAGTTGGCCCGCGCCCCCGGGGCGCCGATCCGCGCGTGGCAGACGGGTCGCCGCCGTCACCGTCGCCGCGCTGGCCGCCGCACTTGTGCAGCCGCTCGCCGCCCGCGCCGACGCCCCGCCCGCGCCGCCGTCGGACGCCCGGCTCGCCAAGGAGCCCGCGCGGCACGACCTGACCCGCGAGCAGTTCTACTTCGTCCTGCCGGACCGTTTCGCCAACGGTGACACCGGCAACGACCGCGGCGGTCTGACCGGGTCCCGGCTCACCACCGGGTACGACCCCACCGACAAGGGCTTCTACCAGGGCGGCGACCTCAAGGGCCTGATCAAGAAGCTCGACTACATCAGGGGCCTCGGCACCACCGCCATCTGGATGGCCCCCATCTTCAGGAACCAGCCCGTGCAGGGCACCGGCAAGGACGCCTCGGCCGGCTACCACGGCTACTGGATCACCGACTTCACCCAGGTCGACCCGCACTTCGGCACCAACAAGGACCTCGAGAAGCTCATCGACAAGGCCCACGACAAGGGCATGAAGGTCTTCTTCGACGTCATCACCAACCACACCGCCGACGTCGTCGACTACGACGAGAAGTCCTACAGCTACCTCTCCAAGGGCGCCTTCCCGTACCTCACCAAGGACGGCAGGCCCTTCGACGACGCCGACTACGCCGACGGGAGGAAGAAGTTCCCGCGCACCGGCGCCGGCACCTTCCCGCGCACCCCCGTCGTCCCGGCCGCCAAGAAGAACCTCAAGGTCCCCTCCTGGCTCAACGACCCGGCGATGTACCACAACCGGGGCGACTCCACCTGGGCCGGCGAGTCCACCACCTACGGCGACTTCTCCGGCCTGGACGACCTGTGGACCGAGCGTCCCGAGGTCGTCGAGGGCATGAAGAAGATCTACCAGCGCTGGGTGAAGGACTTCGGCATCGACGGCTTCCGGATCGACACCGTGAAGCACGTCAACATGGAGTTCTGGACCCAGTGGGCCACCGCCCTGGACGCCTACGCCGCCAAGCAGGGCCGGGACGACTTCTTCATGTTCGGCGAGGTGTTCTCCGCCGACACGGACATCACCTCCCCGTACGTCACCCAGGGCCGGCTGGACTCCACCCTGGACTTCCCCTTCCAGGATGCGGCCCGCCGGTACGCCTCCCAGGGCGGCAGCGCGGCCGCGCTCTCCTCCGTCTTCGGCGACGACTACAAGTACACCTCCGGCACGGCCAACGCGTACGAGCAGGTCACCTTCCTCGGCAATCACGACATGGGCCGCATCGGGACGTTCCTCAAGCAGGACAACCCCAAGGCCTCCGACGCCGAGCTGCTGAAGAAGGACGTCTTCGCCCACGAACTGATGTTCCTCAGCCGCGGCAACCCCGTCGTCTACTACGGCGACGAGCAGGGCTTCACCGGCGCCGGCGGCGACAAGGACGCCCGCCAGACCCTGTTCGCCTCGCGCACCGCCGACTACCTCGACGACGACCTCATCGGCACCGACCGCACCCACGCCGAGGACACCTACGACACCCGCTCGCCCCTCTACCGCCGGATCGGCGAGCTCGCCGAGCTCCGCAAGGCCCACCCGGCACTCGCCGACGGCGTGCAGCAGGAGCGGTACGCCGCCGACGGCCCGGGCGTCTACGCCTTCTCCCGCACCGACGCGAAGACCCGCACCGAGTACGTCGTCGCCTTCAACAACGCCGGCAGCGAGAAGCAGGCGACCTTCGCGACGGGCTCGGCCGGCATGACCTTCAAGGGCGTGTACGGCACCGACGCCACCGTGCGGACCGGCGCCGACAAGAAGATCACCGTCACCGTCCCGGCCCAGTCGGCGATCGTCCTCAAGGCGGCCGGACCGCTCGCCCGGCCCGCCACCGCACCCACCATCACCCTGAAGGCACCCGAGGCCGGAGCCACGGGCACCATCGAGCTGACCGCCGACGTCGACGGCGGCGGCCTCAACCGGGTCGTCTTCGCCGCCCAGACCGGCAACGGCGCCTGGCGGACCCTCGGCTCCGCCGACCACGCCCCCTACAAGGTCACCCACACCATCGGCGAGGACGTGCCCGCCGGCACCGCCCTGCGCTACAAGGCCATGGTGATCGACTCGGCCGGTCGCACCGACAGCGCCATGGCCGCCTCCACCACCGGCACCCCGCCCGTGGAGACCCCGCCCACCGCGTCCGCCCGCGACTACGCGATCGTCCACTACAAGCGCGCCGACGGGAACTACGACGACTGGGGCCTGTACGCCTGGGGCGACCTGGCCGAGGGCGAGGCCACCGAGTGGCCCAAGAGCCACCCCTTCACCGGCCGGGACGCCTACGGCGCCTTCGCCTGGGTCAAGCTCAAGCCCGGCGCCTCCGACGTCGGCTTCCTGGTGATCGACAAGGACGGCAACAAGGACGTCGCCGCCGACCGCACCATCGACGTCACCCGGCACGGCGAGATCTGGATCGAGCAGGGCAAGGAGACCGTCACCACCGAACGGCCCGACTACCCCGAGCAGGACAGGAGCAAGGCCGTCCTGCACTACCACCGCGCGGACGGCGACTACGACGGCTGGGGCCTGCACGTGTGGGCCGGCGCCGCCGACCCCACCGACTGGGCGAACCCGCTGAAGCCGGTGAAGACTGACTCCTATGGCGCGGTCTTCGAGGTGCCGCTCGCCGAGGGTGCCACCAGCCTCAGCTACATCGTCCACAAGGGCGACGAGAAGGACCTGCCCACCGACCAGGCCCTCGACCTCACGGCAAACGGTCATGAGGTGTGGCTGTTGAGCGGGCAGGAGAAGTACCTGCTGCCGCAGGCCGCCGGGTCCTCGGCGGCCCTCGACCTGACCACCTCCAAGGCGGTCTGGATCGACCGCGACACCGTGGTCTGGAACGGCTCCGACGGCGCCGCCTCCACCCAGCTGCTCGCCTCCCGCACCGGCTCCATCAAGGTGCAGGACGGCACCCTGACCGACACCGACGCACGCTGGCTGCGGCTGCGCAGGACCGGCCTCACCGACGCCCAGCAGAAGAAGTTCCCGCATCTGAAGGACCTCACCGCCTGGTCCGTCGACCCGCGCGACCGCGGCGCCGTGCGCGAGGCCCTGCGCGGCCAGGTCGTCGCCACCCAGCGGACCGCCGACGGCGCCGTGCTCGCCGCGACCGGCGTGCAGATCGCCGGCGTCCTGGACGACCTGTACGCCGGTGACGCCACCAAGTCCCGGCTCGGCCCGGTGTTCCGGCACGGCCGGCCCACCCTGTCGGTGTGGGCGCCGACCGCACAGCGGGTGTCGCTGGAGATCGACGGCCGCACCGTGCGCATGAACCGCGACGACGGCTCCGGCGTCTGGTCCGTCACCGGTCCCCGCTCCTGGAAGGGCAAGCCCTACCGGTACGCGGTGACCGTATGGGCGCCCGACGCGGGCCGGATCGTCACCAACGAGGTCACCGACCCCTACTCGGTCGCCCTGACCACCGACTCCGAGCGCAGCCTCGCCGTCGACCTGGCCGACACGTCCCTCAAGCCGCGCGGCTGGGACGGCTACGCCAAGCCCAAGGCCGTGCCGCTGAAGGACGCCCAGATCCAGGAGCTGCACATCCGCGACTTCTCCGTCGCCGACCGCACGGCGAAGCACCGGGGCACCTACCTCGCCTTCACCGACAAGGACAGCGACGGCAGCAAGCACCTGCGCAAGCTGGCGAAGGCCGGTACCTCGTACGTGCACCTGCTGCCCGCCTTCGACATCACCACCATCCCCGAGCGGAAGTCCGACCAGGCGGTGCCCGACTGCGACCTGGCCTCCTACCCGGCCGACAGCGACCAGCAGCAGGAGTGCGTCGCGAAGGCCGCCGCCAAGGACGCCTACAACTGGGGCTACGACCCGTACCACTACACGGTCCCCGAGGGCTCCTACGCCACCGACCCGGACGGCACCGCCCGCACGGTGGAGTTCCGCAAGATGGTCAAGGCGCTCAACGAGGACGGCCTGCGCGTGGTGATGGACGTGGTCTACAACCACACCGCGGCCGCCGGCCAGGCGAAGACGTCCGTGCTGGACCGGATCGTGCCCGGCTACTACCAGCGGCTGCTCGCCGACGGCTCCGTCGCCGACAGCACCTGCTGCGCAAACACCGCCCCCGAGAACGCGATGATGGGCAAGCTGGTCGTCGACTCGGTCGTCACCTGGGCCAAGGAGTACAAGGTCGACGGCTTCCGCTTCGACCTCATGGGCCACCACCCCAAGGCGAACATGCTCGCCGTCCGCAAGGCCCTCGACGCGCTCACCCTGGAGAAGGACGGCGTCGACGGCAAGAAGATCATCCTGTACGGGGAGGGCTGGAACTTCGGCGAGATCGCCGACGACGCCCGCTTCGAGCAGGCCACCCAGAAGAACATGGCCGGCACCGGCATCGCCACCTTCTCCGACCGGGCCCGTGACGCCGTGCGCGGCGGCGGCCCCTTCGACGAGGACCCCGGCGTGCAGGGCTTCGCCTCCGGCCTCTACACCGACCCCAACTCCTCGAAGAGCAACGGCGCCGAGGCCGAGCAGAAGGCCAGGCTGCTGCACTACCAGGACCTCATCAAGGTGGGCCTGAGCGGCAACCTCGCCGACTACACCTTCACCGACACCAGCGGCAAGCAGGTCAAGGGCTCCCAGGTCGACTACAACGGCTCACCCGCCGGCTACGCGGCCGCACCCGGCGACGCCCTCGCCTACGCCGACGCGCACGACAACGAGTCCCTGTTCGACGCGCTCGCCTTCAAGCTGCCGAAGGACACCCCGGCCGCGGACCGGGCGCGCATGCAGGTCCTCGCCATGGCGACCGCCACCCTCTCGCAGGGCCCGGCGCTCTCCCAGGCGGGCACCGACCTGCTGCGCTCCAAGTCCCTGGACCGCAACTCCTACGACAGCGGCGACTGGTTCAACGCCATCCACTGGAACTGCGCCGACGGCAACGGCTTCGGCCGCGGGCTGCCGCCGGCCGCCGACAACAAGGACAAGTGGCCCTACGCCAAGCCGCTGCTCGGTGTGATCAAGGTCGGCTGCCCGCAGATCGAGGGCGCCTCGGCCGCCTACCGGGACCTGCTGAGGATCCGCGCCACCGAGAAGGTGTTCTCCCTGGACACCGCCGAGCAGGTGCAGTCCCGCCTGTCGTTCCCGCTCTCCGGGAAGGACGAGACGCCCGGCGTGATCACCATGCAGCTCGGTGACCTGGTGGTCGTCTTCAACGCCACCCCCGAGCGGCAGGAGCAGCGCGTCGCCTCCCTCGCCGGGACGGGCTACCGCCTGCACCCGGTGCAGGCGGCGGGCGGCGACGCGGTGGTGAAGACCTCGTCCTACGCGAAGGACACGGGCACGTTCACCGTCCCGGCCCGCACGGTCGCGGTGTTCACCCGCTGACCAACCCCTGAGCTGCGGCTAGGGTGAGCCCTCCTGACACCGAACAGGAGGGCTCATGCCGCGGCGAGCTGCTCCGGCGTGGGACGCGGAGGGGCCGGCGGCGGCTCCTCGGCGACGGGTTCCGGTTCTTCGACGGCAGGCTCCGGTTCGGGGGCCGGTGCCGCGGAGTCCTCCAGCAGTTCCGCCACGCTGAACCGGGTGAGGAACGAGCTCCACGCCCCGTCGACGACGAGCAGAAACCCGTCGTGGCTCCTCAGCAGGCGGCGCCGCTTGTGGTTGAACGGGTGGGTGGGCACCTGCTCGCGCGCCCGCCGCTCCAGCTCCGCGAGCGCCTCCTCACGCGTCCCCTCGACCAGCGCCACCACCTGGGCCTCGGTGCGCTTGCCGCTCGGCGGCGCCCACGGTTGTCCCGACGACCGGGCCCCATGTCGTCGTGCCGGTCACGACGAGGCGAGCGTCAGCAGCCGGGCCGCGAGATCGGCGAACGGGCCGTCGCCCGGCTCGTCCTTGAGCAGGGTGCGCAGCAGCGTGCTCAGTTCCTCGTCGTGGGCGGCGGCGACCGCGGCCAGCGCCGCGAAGTCGTGCACCAGCTGCGCCTCCAGCTCGCCGCGCGGAATGCGCTTGCCCTCCAGCCAGATCAGCGCCGTCGACTCCACCAGCGAGATCCACGAGCGGATCACCAGCTCCAGCCGCGGTGGCGCCTCGCCCACCACCCCCATGTGCGACAGCATGTTGTCGTACGCGGCCTGGCGCACCGAGTCGATGAGGGCGTTGGTGGTGGAGGAGCCGACCGCCGGGCCGCCGCGCATCAGGGCGGAGAAGCCGGGGCCGTGGTCCTCCACGAAGTCGAAGAAGCGCCCCATCACCCGCAGCAGCCGCGCTCCCAGCGGGCCCTCGTGCGGTTCGGCGAACCGGGACGCCAGATCGTCGGAGGCACGCTGCAAGGCGGCCTCGTACAGGCTGAGCTTGCCGGGGAAGTAGTGATAGACCAGCGGGCGCGAGATACCGGCCGCCGACGCTATCTCGTCGATGGAGACGTCGTCGGGCGAACGGCGGCTGAACAGTTCGAGGGCGACACCGATCAACTGCTGGCGGCGCTCCTCGACTCCCATCCTGCGGCGTACCCCGGTGCTCATGCGAACACCTTACCGACCGATTCCGGACTCGAACGTCCTGGAGCGGCCACCGGTGTTCACGGTCAGCGCAGGCCGCGGATCGAGTCGCCGCCCTTGAGGGTGGCGCTGAGGTCGGCCTGGGCGCCCCGCCGCGCCTTCGCGGTCAGCATCCGGCCCTCCGCGGACGCCTCGATGCCGCCGGTCGCCCTCACCGACGTCGTGCCGGGACTGCCTGCCGCCAGCAGGTACCAGGAGCCCTTGGACGACTTCCACAGCACCCCGGCCAGCACCTCCGGTTTGCGCGGCCCGCAGGCCGGCACGCTCTCCGCCCGGGCCGCCACCGCGCCGAACCGCCCGCCCGGCGTGTGGAACTGGGCCAGCACCCTCGCGCCCTCGCCCCGCCAGGTCTCCGCCCGCGTGCACAGCCAGGTCGCCTCGTTGCCGGTGTGCGGCAGCGGCTGGTGCGCATACGCCCAGGCGTTGACGCTGCGCACCCCGGCCGAGCGCAGCAGGCCCAGCGAGCAGGCGTACGGCGCCCAGGTGCGCAGCGCCTGCGCGCGGGAGGCCTCGGCCGGTTCGCCGGGCGGCCCGGCCGTCAGACGCGCCGGCACCAGCTCGCCGAGGTCGGTCACCAGCCGGGTGCCGGTGCCGTCGGTCAGCTGCAGCACGTTCCACGAGGTGCAGCCGTCGCTGCGCAGAGTCGGGCTCGCCAGCGGTGCCGTCACCCCGTCGGTCAGCTCCAGGTCCATCACGCCGCCGCCCGGCGAGCGCAGGTCCCGCTCGCCGGCCTTGCGCACCCAGGGGGCGGTCAGATAGCGGACGTTGCCGTCGGTGCGGCTCAGCACCACCGCGCCCGCCTCGGCCCGGCCGGCACCGTCGACCCGGGCGAAGTCGAGGGCGGCACCCCGGGCACCCTCGCGCGGCTCGGCGTAGCGCACGATGCGCAGGCCGTCGTGGAGGATCACCACCCGGGAGTCGTCGACCGTCCCCGCGTACAGCAGCTGGGGCGGTCCGGCCGGCCCGCCGGTCGGGGTGCCCGGAGTGTGCGAGACCTTCACCGCGTCGCCGGGCCGGGCCCACACGGCCAGAGCACGGCGCAGCAGGGCCTCGTCACGGACGAGGGCGCCGCGCGCGGGCCACACCGAGAAGTCGGTGCGCACGGAGGTCTTCCAGGCGGTGGGGGAGACCCGGGTGAGCCTGCCCGGGTCCAGGGCGGCCTGCGCGGCCGGGTTCTGCGCGTACGGCGGCGCCGCGGCCCCGTCGGGCCCCCAGCCGTCGCCGGGCAGCGCCAGCAGCATGCCGCACACGGCGAGGGCGGCGCCCGCGGCCAGCGCGACCTTCAGATGCCGGCGGCGGCGCATCAGATCGGTGGGGCGCGCCTGCAGCGAACAGGGGTCGAACTCGCTGGACTCCAGCAGCCCGTACTCGGCGGGCACCGAGTCCGCCTCGGCCAGCGCGGCGTCCGGGTCGTCGACC
Organism: Streptomyces thermocarboxydovorans; assembly: GCF_039524635.1. Classification (NCBI taxonomy): domain Bacteria; kingdom Bacillati; phylum Actinomycetota; class Actinomycetes; order Kitasatosporales; family Streptomycetaceae; genus Streptomyces; species Streptomyces thermocarboxydovorans. The sequence continues at coordinate 59,712 of NZ_BAAAGU010000022.1, forward strand.
CCCGCCTCGCCGAGCACCTTGCGCACCTCGCCGTCCGGCAGCCGGTCCAGGCCGCGCAGCGCGTAGGCGGCACGGCCGGCACTGGACAGTGCGGACAGCTTCTGGTCCAGGGCGAGTTCGTCGGCGCCGCCCGGCCGCGGGAACAGCTTCAGCCCCCACACCTGCGGCAGCAGCGGCGGCAGCTGCGCCCGCTTGGGCCACGCCTTGCGCTTCAGCGGCAGGCCCGCCTCCAGCGCCGCACGCACCACCTGCAGGCGGACCAGGGCGTACCCCGGATCGCTGCCGGGGCCCGCCGACTGGGCGGGGATCACCGGCGCCGGCGCCTGCCCGCGGGGCAGCGCGCGCTGGGTCAGGGCGTGCGCGGTCAGCACCCGTCTGCTGCGCCCCAGCGTCGGCGGCAGCACCAGATACACGAGCCGCACCAGCCGCGGGTAGTGCTCGACGAGAGCGGCCTCGGCCTGCTCCACATCGACCACCGGGCCGGTCGGGGATTCGGGATTGGAGGGGCGCTGGGCGACATCCTGTGACTGCACGTTCAGCAGAACGAGCGAATCCACGGATGGTCACCTGCCCCCCTCCCGTCACACCCCGTCCGGCCCAACGAGCCCGCGCGCGTAAGCGGCTGTCCTCGGGCAGCTCCGCCACCAGGGCGTCGATCACCGCGCGGAACGCCGCGCCGCCCTCCTCGGACTGCTCGTGGTCGTCGAGCGTGGCCCACGCGTCGGCCACCCGGTCTTCCCAGTCCTGATCCATGCGGCCGGCCTCGCAGGGGGCCCGCACCGGGACACGGGATTTTGAGTGCTCGGCCCCTCTCAGCCGTATGAGAGGCGAGGGCCCCCTCGCCGGGGCTCCGTGCGGCTTGTCGCCGATGGACCGGAGGACCGGAGGAACACATGAAGCTGACCCGACCGATGCTCGCGCTGAGCGGCGCGGCGGCGATCCTGGCGCTGGCCGGCTGCGGATCCGGCGGCGAGGGCGAGGCGGCGCCTCCGAAAGAGGTGACCGGCAGCCTGGAGCACATCGCGGCCGAGGCCAAGTGCAAGCCGAACATGCAGACCGACGCCGACACCATCCGCCAGGCGATCTGCAAGCGGGGCGAGCAGAAGTACATCCTCGCCACCTTCGCCACCGACCGCGGTCAGCGTGAGTGGCTGAACAGCGCCAAGGACTACGGCGGTTACTACCTCGTCGGCCGCAAGTGGGTGGCCGTGGGCGAGGAGAAGACGGTGGAGGAACTGCGGTCCGTGCTCGGCGGGACGCTCGAGGAGGGCTCCGAGCACATGAACCCCGGCGGCAGCCACAACAAGGGCGGCAGCGGCGGGGGCGGCGGCCACGGCAGCGGTGGTCATCACGGCTGACCCCCGGCAGATCCGTACGCAGCCCGGGGCACCAGGGGCAACGGGAGCTGTCAGGGGCAACGAGAAGAGCCGGTGGCGGGAACCCCGCCACCGGCTCTCTTGTGCCTCCTACCGGGTCTGGACTACTGGCAGTCCCTGCCGCTGTTGATGCAGTCGACCATCTCGTTCATCAGGTCCTCGTCGAAGAAGTTGATGAAGTCGTTGTGGTCGGTGATCGGCTTGTGCAGCTGGTCCGGGAAGGAGTCGAGCGCGTACGCGTTCTGCACCTGCCCGTTCACGATCTGCGGGGCCGGTATGTCGTAGACCAGCCGGACCTGCAGCTGGGGGATGGCCTGGAAGCCGTTCGGGCAGCTGCCGTCCGCCTCGACGAAGTCGACGTGCGTGCGGTGGTTGGCGCTGTCGATGTTCTGGCCGTCCCAGCAGCTCTGGAAGAAGGACGTCCGCACCACGGAGCTGCCCTCGGGGCAGATCGGGTACTTGTCGGTCACCACGCGGTCCTCGAAGCCGGTGCAGCTCCAGTTCGTGTTGGCGTTGTTCAGGCCGTTCACGAAGGACTTGGCGTCACCGGTGATGATGCGCAGGGCCCGCGGCATCGCCACGACGTCGCTCGTCTTGTTGCCGACGAACTTCAGCTCCGCCTGGGACGGCGCGACGATCTGGCCGACGTTGCCGTCCTGACCGCCACCGGGCTGGTTGGCGTCGATGTCGTCCTGGCCGTTCTGCAGACGGATCACCGGCCAGTAGTAGGTCGACTTGTCGCCCTGGTTCTCACAGGACGTCTCGCCGTTGGCCAGGTCCTCGTCGCTGGCGAACGCGTTGTTGTTCTGGTTGCCGACGTAGTCGTGCTGGTGCTGCGCACCGTTGGACACGCCGGGCGCCACGATCACGTTGTCCGAGTTGCGGTTCTCGTTCTCGTTGGTGCCGCAGTTGGTGGTGAAGGTACCGGTCGAACCGGTGTCACCGTTGGCGGGCAGGCCGTTGCCGTTCACGCCCTGCGGGCCGCCGTTGGGCTGGACGTCCTCGATGTTGATGAAGTCGTCCGCGACCGGGCCGTTGCCCGCCTGGCCGCCGTTGCCGCCCTGACCGTCGTCCTGGCCGCCGCCTCCCTGGTTCTGGCCTCCGTCCTGGTTCTGACCGTCCTGGTTCTGGCCGCCGTCCTGGTTCTGCCCGTCGTTGTTGTTCTGGTCCTGGCCGCCGTCGTTGATGTCCGCCGGGACGCCCTCGCACCTGGCGAAGCCGCCGAGGTCGCGCGGCGCCTGGCCGCCCGCACGGTTGATGGCGGTGCGGATGCGGTCGAGGGTGGCCGCCCGCTTGGACTTCAGCGGCCCCAGGATGGAGTTGCTGACATAGTCCGGGTCCCCCGCCTGAGCCTGCCGCGTCTCAGCCAGTCGCTTGTAGGCGGCGGTGACCTGCTGGTCGAGCCGTGCCAGCTCTCGGGCGACTCCCCTGCGCGCGTTGCGCGGGACCTTGGTGAGCCTCTGGCCGACGTCCGGACAGTTGATCGTCGCGATCTGTGCCGCACTCGACCGCGTCCGGTTGTCGGACCCGCTCTTCTCGTGCGCCGAGGCGTAGAAGTTCGCCCAGATCAGCCCGCCCCCACCGAGCGCTAGGGCCGCCGATGCGGCTATGGCCTTGGTGGCCAGCGGCGTACGGCGTTTTCTTGTGTTGCGTCCCATGGAACTCCTCTGACTTCCTTGCGGGGCATCCCATTGCGGGGCATCGAGGCGCCCGACAGGAGTGAAGCGGCTCCCTTGAGTACGCAAGCCGCACCACGGGTGTTCACCCGTCCCGCGAATTGCAGAGAAGTTCGTACGGTCGCGGGGGTTTCAACAGGCCTTGAAACACCGGGAGTTGCTGATCCCGCACACGGGGTGAATGACGGCGTCCGGTTTCACCGTCCGTGGTCGGGATACGCGGGAACCACCGGCACGCGCGGGTTGCCTCCCGTACGGGAGCGCACGGCCCGGTTTCGTGGCGATGCCGGTGGTGTGCCGGTCGATGGTCCGATTCGCTCCGGCCCCGACGGTCGAGTGCGGGCCGGGTGCCGGCCGAGTGCCGGTCGGCTGCCGGCCGGGGTGGCCCTGGGGGTGTGCCGGTTTTGCCGGCGGGCTTACGCCCCGGAGGCCGCCAGTACCTTCGCCTCCACCTCCGGGTCCAGCCCCACGGCCGGCCGGTCCGGCCGCTGCGGGGGCGTGCCGCCGATGCTCCGCAGCCACGCCCAGGTGTCGGCCACCGTCTCCCGGACCGGCCGGCAGCGCAGCCCCGCCCCGACCGCGCGGGACACATCCGCGGAGTACAGGGCGCGGTACCCCTCGCTGCCCGGCGGCACCCACATCGGCATCTGGGTCCACGGCTCGATCCCGGCGTCCAGGATCATCTGCGGGTCCGTCCAGCGCAGCTCGGCCGCGCCGCCGGTGATCTCCGTGCACACCTGGAGCAACTCGCCCATGATGGTGTGCCCCTGCGGGGACATCAGGTTGTACGGGCCGCTCAGCCCCTGCTCGGCCGCGCCGAGGATCCACTCGGCGAGGTCGCGCACGTCGACGTACTGCAGCGGCAGGTCCCGCGGCCCCGGGGCGAGGACCGGGCCGCCGCGCGCCGTCCGGTTCAGCCACCAGGGCAGCCGGCCGATGTTGTCGTGCCGGCCGAGGATCAGCCCGGCCCGCACCAGCACGGAACGGTCCTCGCCGAAGGCGTCGACCGCCGCCAGCTCGCCGCCGCGCTTGTCGCGGGCGTAGTCGGTCTGCCCGGCGTCGGGGGAGGCACCCTCCACCACCGGGGCCTCCTCGGTGTACCCGGAGGGCGGTGCCCAGGCGTACACCGAGCAGCTCGACACATACACGTACCGTCCGGCGCGCTCGCGCAGCAGCCGCGCCGTGTCCCGCACCGCGCGCGGGGCCCAGGACCAGGTGTCGACGACGACGTCCCAGCTGCCCGGTTCCTCGTCGAGCGCGGCGAGCCCGTCCACCTCGGTGCGGTCGCCCAGCAGCTCCCGGGCGCGCGGCGGCGCCGGCTGCCGCCCCCGGTGGAAGACGGTCACCTCCCAGCCCCGCCCGAGGGCCGCTTCCACGACGGCCCGTCCCACGAACTCCGTACCACCCAGCATCAGCAGTCTCATGCCGGTGACTCTGCCCGCTCGGGCGGGGCGGGGGAACGGGAATCTGCTGTCGGCAGATGATCCGGGGGAGACCCCGAGAGACCGGGAGAGACCGGGAGAGACCGGGAGAGACCCGGAGAGACCGGCGGAGTCCGGCGGAGACCGGGGAGGGCGTCAGCGGCCGGCCGGAGGGACGTACTTGTAGCCGACGCGGCGCACGGTGTGGATCGTGCCCCGGTAGCGCGGGCCCAGCTTGCGGCGCAGCCGGGCGATGTGCACGTCGACGGTGCGGCCGTCACCGACGTGGCCGTAGCCCCAGACGGTGCCGACCAGCTGGTCGCGGGTGTGCACCCGGCCCGGATGCGCGACCAGGTGGGCCAGCAGCTCGAACTCCAGGTAGGTGAGGTCGAGTTGGCGCCCGTCGACCTCGGCGGTGCGCTGCACGGTGTCGATGCGGATCAGGGGGTCTTCGACTGTGCCGGTGCCGGACGCGGTGGCGTTCTCCGCGCCCGCGTCGGCCCCGGGACGGCCCGGGGTGGTGCTCTGCGGGCCGGTGGCGGCCCGGGGTGCCGCGGCGGCGAGCAGCGGGGGCTGCTGGTCGGCCGGGACGAGCACCAGGTAGCCGACCATCGGCGGCTGCCCCGGCAGGGTGGGCAGGGCGTGCTGCGGTGCGGGCAGCCAGGTGGCGCCCGGCGGCAGGAGGTCCGCCACACTCACCGGCTCGTCCGGGCTGACGGCTCGCAGCCGGTGCCGGGGGCCGTGTTCGGCCGGGGTGGTGACGCGGGCGAGAGGGGCGGTGGACAGGGAACGAGTGGTCGCCATGAGAGGTCAGCTCTTTTCGCGCGAGAGAACGACGAGAGAACGACGAGGGAGGGACGTCGGTGCGCGCGGGCCGTAAGACCGCCGGGGTACGGCGTGAGGGGAACCGGGTGAACGGTGTCAGCGGGCCTGCGCGATGCTCGCGCGGCAACACACCCGGTCGAAGTCGTCGTGCTGACGGGAAGGCCAGAAGGGCTCGAGGTCATGGCGACCTGTCGCGAGATTCTTCTGGAAGCCGACCATGGCCCCATTGAAGCAGACTTGGCTCCGGCGCAGGAGTCCTCTCTCACCCACTGGACGCCCGGCGGTCCCCAACTGGCCTGTGTCGCCTCAGCCCACGAGCCGTTTGCGCCAGTCCAGCGGCTCGACGGTGATGGCCCGGTCGGGGCTGCCGTCCCACGTGGTGGACAGCCCGGCGGCGTGCAGCGCCGCCGCGACCTCGCGCCCGACGGCGGCCGTGGTGTCCGCCGAGCCGCCGAACCCGCCGTAGTACAGGGACAGTCCGCCGCCCGCCGCCGCGCTCTCGGTGCCCTGCTGGTGGAAGAACACGAAACCGCGCGCCCCCGGGCGCTCGGCGCCTATCTCGCTCAGTCCGCAGCCGCGGCAGCAGCTGAAGTTCTCCCGGGCGGTGATGCCGTCGGCGTCCAGGGCCCGGAAGGCCCGGGTCAGCCGCTCGGGGTCGGTGACGCCTTCCCAGGCCCGCTGCTCGGCGACCCGCTCCAGCCACAGCCGGTCGACCAGCTTCCGGGCCTGCGCCCGCGTGAGCGGCTCCCACTCGCTGCCGACCAGGTGGTCCTCGGCGATCTCCACCAGCTCCGCCCGGGTGTCGTAGCCGCAGTGCAGCCGCTGCCGCACCAACTCCTCGACCACCTCGAGCGCCTCCCGCGGCGGCTCGGGAACCTCCTCCTCGGGGCCCAGCTCGACCGGCGTCCACCCCACGCCCGTGTCCCAGCCGGGCTCCTGGCGCGCCCAGCCCGTCAGCAGGTCCGCCACCGGGCCGGCGTCCGGGAGATCCGTGCCGAAGAGCCCGTCGGCGCCGAGCCGGTGCTCCAGGCGGTAGTCCCCGCCGGACTCGTGCCACACCTGCGCGAACACGTCCGGCAGGTCCGGTATCCGCTGCAGGACCAGCCAGCGGTCGCCGGGGCCGCCGAGCCCGTGCACCAGTTCCCGCAGCCGCTCGGCCGTGACCCGTGTGTACGTACGCCCGTTCTCCGCCTCGGCCTTGACCGCCAGGCCCTTGTCGATCTCCATGGCATCACGATGGCGCGCCCCACTGACAACGCGAGGGGGCGCCCACCGGATCGGGTGGGCGCCCCCTTCGGGCGTGCGGCGCGGATCAGACCTGGCCGGCCTTCTCCAGCGCGGTGCAGCAGGTGTCGACCAGCAGACGGGTCACCACGTACGGGTCGACGTTGGCGTTCGGGCGGCGGTCCTCGATGTAGCCCTTGCCCTCCTTCTCGACCTGCCACGGGATGCGGACCGAGGCGCCGCGGTCGGAGACGCCGTAGGAGAACTTGTCCCACGGGGCGGTCTCGTGCAGGCCGGTGAGGCGGTCGTCGATGCCGGCGCCGTAGTTCTTGACGTGGTCCAGCGGCTTGGAGCCGTCACCGAGCGCCTCGCACGCGGTGATGATCGCGTCGTAGGACTCGCGCATCGCCTTGGTGGAGAAGTTGGTGTGCGCGCCGGCGCCGTTCCAGTCGCCCTTGACCGGCTTGGGGTCGAGGGTGGCGGCGATGCCGTAGTCCTCGGCGGTGCGGTAGAGCAGCCAGCGGGCCACCCACAGCTGGTCGGCGACCTCCAGCGGGGCCAGCGGGCCGACCTGGAACTCCCACTGGCCGGGCATGACCTCGGCGTTGATGCCGGAGATGCCCAGGCCCGCCTTGAGGCAGTTGTCCAGGTGGGCTTCGACGACGTCACGGCCGAAGATCTCGTCGGAGCCGACACCGCAGTAGTAGCCGCCCTGCGGGGCCGGGAAGCCGCCCTTGGGGAAGCCGAGCGGGTAGCCGTCCTTGAAGAAGGTGTACTCCTGCTCGATGCCGAAGATCGGCTCCTGCGCGGCGAACCGCTCGGCGACCTCGGCCAGCGCGGCACGGGTGTTGGTCTCGTGCGGCGTCATGTCCGTGTTGAGGACCTCGCACAGCACCAGGACGTCGTCGCCGCCGCGGATCGGGTCCGGGCAGACGAAGACCGGCTTGAGCACACAGTCCGAGGCGTGGCCCTTGGCCTGGTTGGTGGAGGAACCGTCGAAGCCCCAGATCGGCAGGTCCGCGCCCTTGGCGTCGTCGGGCAGGATCTTGGTCTTGGAACGCAGCTTTGCCGTCGGCTCCGTGCCGTCGATCCAGATGTACTCAGCCTTGAAGCTCACGGTCCACATCCTTCGGGGGTGGGTCTGGGCGCTTGTGCGGGTGCGTTGGCGCTGCGGCACCGGGGCGCCACGCTCTCGATGCCCCGCAGCCTGTCAACAGGCGATTTCCCAGCCATTGCCCATGTGTGAACCCCGTGTTACCTGAGCCTGCTGTGGGCCACCTCACTCTGTGAGCACGCCGAACGCGGGTGTGCCGCGCACCCACGTGCACCCCTCGGCTCTCGTTCGTCCGGTCGTACGCAAAGAGCGGGCCCCGCCGCTCGTGGCCGTGAGCGGCGGGGCCCGCGTGGAGGCGGCGGCCGGAGCCGAGGCGTTGCCGACGAACGACGCCTCGCCCCCCGAACCGGGCCGCCGCCTCAGGGAACTCCTGACGACCCGGGCCTCACCCCACCTTCTCGATCAGTGCCCGGCGGATCAGGAACTTGCCGGGCTCGCGGACCTGCTCGAACGCGGCGTTGTTGAGCAGCACACAGCTTCCGGAGACGGAGGTGACCTCCACCGTGGTGGACTTGTTGTTGTCCAGGTTGGTCACCTTCAGCTTGGTGCCCGCCGGGAACTGGTTGCTGGACGCGGCCGGGGCGCCGCCCTCGCCGGACAGCGTGACCGTGGATCCCTTGCAGACCTGCTCGCCGGCCGCGGCGCCACCGCCGCCCGCCTGCTCACCGCCCGCCTGCTCACCGCCGGCCTGCTGACCGCCACCCGCCTGCTGGCCGCCACCCGCCTGGTCGCCGCCGGCCTGGTCACCCTGCGCGGGCTGGGAGGGCGCCGCCGACTGCCCGGCCTGGGAGCCCTGAGCCGACTCCCCAACCTGGCATCCGGACGCCTCCTGCTTGCGCTTGATCTCCTCGATGACCGCCTCGCGGTTGGCGATCCGCGCCTCGGACTGCGCATCCGGGTTGGCCCGCTGGGCCTCGATGAAGCGCTGGTTGTTGCCGAGCGCGGTGGCGAGGCCCTGGCACACGGTCGAGTCCGCGGCCGACTTGGTGGTCGGCGTCTGCGCGGCGTTCGAGGTGTTCGCCATGACGAAGGCACCGCCACCCGCCACCGTGGCCGCGCTCAGCAGCAGCGCGAGCTTCTTCTTCGGGCCGAGAGTTCTCCTACGCGACATGCGCGCCTCCTGAAGAGGTAGGGGAGCGTACGCCGCTATGTACGAGATACCGAACGGAGTTACTCAGCGGTTGGCTCAAGTCGCCGAAGTTACCTGCGTCACAGGCCAGTTGGCGGTGGCCCGGACGGCCGGCCGGCGGTGGCGTGCCGGGGGCGGCCGGCGGTGGCGTGCCGGGGGCGGCCGGGCCGCCGTCACCGGGACAGCGCGTCCCGTACCGCCTCCTCCGTGCGGGCCACCACCGCCGTCCCGTCGTCCGCGGTGATGATCGGCCGCTGGATCAGCTTGGGGTGCTGCGCCAGCGCCGCGATCCACTTGTCGCGCGCCCCGGCGTCGCGCGGCCACTCCTTCAGCCCCAGCTCCTTGGCCGCGGCCTCCTGGGTGCGGGTGATGTCCCACGGCTCCAGGCCCAGGCGCTGGAGCACCTCGCGGATCTCGTCCTCGCTCGGCACGTCCTCGAGGTACCGGCGGACGGTGTAGTCGGCGCCCTCGGCGTCGAGCAGGCTGAGGGCGCTGCGGCACTTGGAACAGGCGGGATTGATCCAGATCTCCATGGGGCCCACGGTACGCCCGCGGGCCCCGAGGCATCCCGGAGCCCGCCCGCCACATCCCGTGCCTGCCGGATCCCGGGCCCGCCGATCGCCGCTACCCGAGGGCGGCGACCTTGTCCCGGTAGGTGCGCACCGGCACCGCGTCCTTGTAGGGCTCCAGCCTGCGCTCGAAGTCCCGTACGTACTCCACCGCCCGCACCGACCGCATCTCCGCCGCCTGCCCGGCCGCCTCGGCCGCCAGCTGGCAGGCCTGGTCGAGCTCGCCGAGACCGAGGCGGGCGGTGGCGAGGACCACCCGGCAGAACAGCCGGCTGCGCGCGTACCCGGGTGCGCGCAGATGGAGCGAGCGCTCGGCGTGCTGGGCGGCCGCCCGGAACTGCTGCAGATCCCGGTGGCAGTGCCCGAACTCGTCGGCGAGCTGTGCCTCGTCGAAGAAGCGGGCCCAGTGCGGCACCTCGTCGCCGGGCTTGGCGCTCTCCAGGGCCCGCTCGGCGCGCACCAGCGCGGCCGTGCAGGCCCGCACCTCGCCCAGCACCCCGTGCCCGCGCGCCTCGGCGGCGTGCAGCAGTGCCTGCACCACGGGCGGCACGGAGCTGCCCGCGCCCTGCTGCGCCACCCGCGCCAGCTGCACCGCCTCCCGGCCGTGCCCGAGGTAGACGGCCTGCCGGCTCATGGAGACCAGTACATAGGCGCCGAAGGCCCGGTCCCCGGCGGCCTGGGACAGCCGCAGCGCCTGCACGAAGTACCGCTGGGCGAGCCCGTGGGCGCCGATGTCGTACGACGTCCAGCCCGCCAGCCGGGTCAGGTCGGCGGCGGCGGCGAACAGCCGGCGGCCGATCTGCTCCCCGTAGGTGCCGCGCAGCATCGGCTCGCACTCGTGCTCCAGATAGCGCACCAGGGCCTGCCGGGCGTGGCCGCCGCCGTAGGCGTCGTCCAGGGTGCGGAACAGCTCGCCCACCGAGCGCAGCGCGGCGATGTCGCCGCCGGTGACCCGCTGGCCGGGGGCCCGCTCGGCCGCCTGGCGGCGCCGGGAGCCGAGGTCGGCCGGGGCGGAGGGGCGGGTGGCCGGGCGGCCCTGGGCCGGGATCCGGACCGGCGGCTCGGCGCGGGCCACCCGCTCGTCCGCGCGGCCGATCAGCCAGTCGCGGCTGGGGACGACGAGTCCGGCCGAGGTGAAGGCGATCTTGCGCAGCTCCGCGTGGCTGCCGGAGTCCTTGCGCCACAGCCCGCTGACGATATCCACGGCCTCCTCGGGCGTCGCGGCGAACTCCAGGCCCGCGTAGACGGGGGTGCAGGAGTCCAGCCCGAGGTCCTGCGCGGTGAGGCGGCGCCCGAGGCGGCGGGTGAACACCTCCGCGATGAGCGCCGGGGTGGTGCCCCGGGGCTGCTGCCCGCGCAGCCAGCGGGTGACGGAGGTCTTGTCGTATCTCAGGTCGAGCCCGTGTTCCAGACCGAGCTGGTCCACCCGACGGGCGAGTCCCGCGTTGGAGAACCCCGCTTCTGCGATGAGCGCGGCGAGCTGACGGTTGGGGGTGCGCTGCGCGGGTCGTTCCGTCATCTGCGGTGCGGTCTCCTGCCTTCCGGCGAACTGATGTGCGTGATGTGATGTGCCCGTATTGCCGGTGAGCAGCCCTTATGGCGCCCCGGACGGCGCGAATGTAGCGGAGAGTGAGCAGCTGATCGCAGCGTTCGGGAGGCATTCATCCGATCGTGTGAGGATTGGCTCCTGAGGCTGACGGAGGACGTCCGGTCGCGCGGACGTACAGTGGCGTGGGTGCGTTTCGTGCCTTACGACTTGCAGGGAGGCGCTTGCCGTGAGTGAGCTGCGGTTCGTCCGGATGGGTTTCGGTGCCGAGGCCGTGGACTATCGGGTGGCCTGGGAGGAGCAGCGCCGGGTGCACGCCGCGCGGTTCGCCGACGAGGTGCCCGACACGGTCATCCTCCTGGAGCACCAGCCCGTCTACACGGCGGGCCGGCGCACCGAGGACAGCGAGCGCCCGCTGGACGGCACCCCCGTCATCGATGTGGACCGCGGCGGCAAGATCACCTGGCACGGTCCGGGCCAGCTGGTCGGCTACCCGATCCAGAAGCTGCCCCGCCCCGTGGACGTGGTGGCCCATGTACGCCGCCTGGAGGAGGCGCTGATCCGCACCTGTGCGGAGTTCGGCCTGGAGACCACCCGGGTCGAGGGCCGCAGCGGCGTCTGGGTCCTCGGCGACCCGGTCGAGCAGCGCCCCGCCCTCGGCGGGCTCTCCCTGGACTTCGACCCGCGGCTGCACGACGAGGAGTTCGACCCGCGCCTCAACGGCCCGGAGTACGCCCCGTCCAACGCCGGCCAGCGCCGCGAGGACCGCAAGATCGCGGCCATCGGCATCCGGGTCGCCAAGGGCGTCACCATGCATGGATTCGCGCTGAACGTGAACCCGGACAACAAGTGGTTCGACAAGATCATCCCCTGCGGCATCCGTGACGCCGGGGTGGCCTCGCTCGCCAGCGAGCTGGGCCGGGACATCACCGTCGAGGAGGTCCTGCCGGTGGTCGAGCGGCATCTGCGGGACGTGCTGGAGAACGCGGAACTCAAGCCGAGGACGATCGAGAAGACACCGGCATAGATACGGTCCGCCCGGCGTTGGCAGTGGCGCCAGCACTCACACCGGGCATTCAAATCCACGGGCGTACCCTGAAGGTCGCCGAAGAATCAATCGTTAGGGAGCCGGTCGTGTCCGCAGTCGCACCCGACGGACGCAAGATGCTGCGCCTGGAGGTCCGCAACAGCCAGACCCCCATCGAGCGCAAGCCCGAGTGGATCAAGACCCGGGCGAAAATGGGCCCCGAGTACTCCAAGATGCAGAACCTCGTCAAGAGCGAGGGCCTGCACACGGTCTGCCAGGAAGCCGGCTGTCCGAACATCTACGAGTGCTGGGAGGACCGTGAGGCGACCTTCCTCATCGGCGGCGACCAGTGCACCCGGCGCTGCGACTTCTGCCAGATCGACACCGGCAAGCCCCAGGCGCTCGACCGCGACGAGCCGCGCCGGGTGGGCGAGTCCGTGGTCACCATGGACCTGAACTACGCCACCATCACCGGCGTCGCCCGCGACGACCTGGAGGACGGCGGCGCCTGGCTGTACGCCGAGACCGTGCGCCAGATCCACCAGCAGACCGCGAACCGCGAGGGCGGCCGCACCAAGGTCGAGCTGCTCGCCCCCGACTTCAACGCGGTCCCCGAGCAGCTGGAGGAGGTCTTCTCCTCCCGCCCCGAGGTGTTCGCCCACAACGTGGAGACGGTGCCGCGGATCTTCAAGCGGATCCGCCCCGGCTTCCGCTACGAGCGCTCCCTCGAGGTCATCACCAAGGCCCGCGACTACGGCCTGGTCACCAAGTCCAACCTGATCCTCGGCATGGGCGAGACCCGCGAGGAGGTCAGTGAGACGCTGAAGCAGCTGCACGACTCCGGCTGCGAGCTGGTCACCATCACCCAGTACCTGCGCCCGTCCGTCCGGCACCACCCGGTGGAGCGCTGGGTGAAGCCGCACGAGTTCGTGGAGCTGAAGGAGGAGGCCGAGGAGATCGGCTTCTCCGGCGTGATGTCCGGCCCGCTGGTGCGCTCCTCGTACCGCGCCGGGCGCCTGTACCAGATGGCCGTGGAGAAGCGGGGCAGCTACATCGCCGCCCAGGCGGTCTGACGCAGGGAGCGGACCTTCGCGGATCAAACCTGTGCAGACCCGATCCGCGTGTGAACTCGCGCACAAGATCCTACTCGCTGGTAATGGCCGAGAAGTGCGGCCCCGGCCGTCCTCGCAGATGAGGGCACCGGTCGGGGCCGCACCGGCGCTCCGGGCCTGCGTAGCAGGGCTTCATGGGCGTTTGACCACCCGGTCACGCCCTGGTAACACCAATCAGTGACAGTGGAATCACAGCACGTGCATCCCGTGCGTCACCCGGAGCCTTACCGAGGGGGGACCTCCACCATGCAGGCCGCGCCTGTCCGCGCCACCGCCATACCGTCCTTCACCACCGCGCTGCGGGCCGTGGAGTCGCTGCTGATGAGCGGCGGCCAGCGCACCGCCCGTCGCAATGCCTGGACCTCCGTGCTGGAGGACCGCCGCCGCGCCAAGGACCGGGTGGAGGCGCAGCGCGTCCTCGAGGAGTCCCGGTCCGCCCGCCGCTGAGTCCGCCGGCGGAGCCACGTAGACTTCGTGGCATGGCGAGGAAGGAAACTGCAGCGGACGCTGCGAACCCCGGGCGACTGAAGCAGATCGCCCTGACCTACAAGATGACCCGCAGGGCCGACAAGAAGATCGGTCTTGTACTCGCGGCTGTCGGAATCGTCACCTTCGGTGTCTTCCTCGCGATCGGTTTCTTGATCGGTCACCCCATCTATCTCGGCATCCTCGGCTTCCTGCTCGCCTTCCTCGCGACGGCGATCGTATTCGGACGCCGCGCCGAGCGAGTGGCCTTCGGGCAGATGGAGGGACAGCCGGGCGCAGCGGCGGCCGTGCTCGACAACATCGGGCGGGGCTGGACGACCACCCCCGCGGTGGCGATGAACCGCAATCAGGACGTGGTGCACCGCGCGGTCGGCAAGGCCGGTATCGTGCTGGTCGCGGAGGGCAACCCGAACCGGGTGAAGAGCCTGCTCGCCGCAGAGAAGAAGCGGATGAACCGCATCGTCGCCGACGTCCCGGTGCACGACATCATCGTGGGCACGGGCGAGGGCCAGGTGGAGCTGAAGAAGCTGCGCGCCACCATGGTCAAGCTGCCCCGTGTCCTCACCGGCCCGCAGGTGACCGCGACCAACGACCGGCTGCGCGCCCTTGGCGACCTGATGAGCAACATGCCGCTGCCCAAGGGGCCGATGCCGAAGGGGGTGAAGCTGCCGAAGGGCGGCCCGAAGATGCGCTGAGCCGCATCCCGGCCCGGCCGGCGGGCCGTCGGGCCGTACGACGCACCCATACGACGGTGGGGCGCCCGGATCTCTCCGGGCGCCCCACCGTCGTATGGGAAGTCCTGTAGCCGCAGCCGGCCGCGTGGAGGTGAGTGCCTCCGGCTCAGAGCCGGATCTCGACCGTGCCCGCCAGCCGGTCGTGCAGGCCGCGGCCGTCGCGGTCCCAGATCAGGGCCGGGACCGCCAGGCACAGCAGCACCGAGCGGAGCAGGGCGCGGCCCGGGTGGACCTGGCCGGTGCCGACCTGGACGACCCGCAGACCGAACAGGCGCTTGCCCGGCGTGAAGCCCAGCGTGCCCACGGTCAGGATGCTGAGCACCAGGAAGATCAGCAGTGCCCAGTTGCTGGTCGCCTGCCCGTAGCCGTCGGTGATCAGACCGTATGCGATCAAGACGCACAGGGACCAGTCCACCGCCAGGGCGCCGAGCCTGCGGCCCGGCCGGGCGATCGACCCCGGTCCCGACTCCGGCAGCCCCAGCTGCTCGCCCCGGTAGCCCAAGTCGGCACCGGCGGCCTCCATGGCCGAGCGCGGGCCGGAGAGCCATGATCCGATTGCTTGCCTGTTGTCCACCCGTCCACGGTACTGCGCCCGGATATGACCGGGGGACGCCGGGGTGCGTCGGAGCTACCGTGAGAGATGCGCCCGTTAACTTGTGCGAAACAAATGGGTCACGCCCGAGAAATCACCCGTCCCTAGGGTCGAGCGCAGCGTGTGCCACCCGCACTGGCCGCACCAACGATCTACCACCCCGGCGCAGCGGTCGGGAGTAGGAGGAGCTGGATGTTCCAGAACGCCGACGAGGCCAAGAAGTTCATCGCGGACGAGGACGTCAAGTTCATCGACGTCCGCTTCTGCGACCTCCCGGGCGTGATGCAGCACTTCACGGTGCCTGTTGAGGCGTTCGACCCCGACGAGGAGCTGGCCTTCGACGGATCCTCGATCCGTGGTTTCCAGGCCATCCACGAGTCGGACATGGCGCTGCGCGCGGACCTGTCCACCGCCCGGGTCGACCCGTTCCGCCGCGACAAGACGCTGAACATCAACTTCTTCATCCACGACCCGATCACGGGTGAGCAGTACTCCCGTGACCCGCGGAACGTGGCGAAGAAGGCCGAGGCCTACCTCGCCTCCACGGGTATCGCCGACACCGCGTTCTTCGGGCCGGAGGCCGAGTTCTACGTCTTCGACAGCGTGCGCTTCAAGACGTCCGAGAACGAGTCCTTCTACCACATCGACTCCGAGGCAGGCGCCTGGAACACCGGTGCCATCGAGGAGAACCGCGGTTACAAGGTCCGCTACAAGGGCGGCTACTTCCCGGTCCCGCCGGTCGACCACTTCGCCGATCTGCGCGCCGAGATCACCCTGGAGCTGGAGAAGGCGGGCCTGAAGGTCGAGCGCCAGCACCACGAGGTGGGCACCGCCGGCCAGGCCGAGATCAACTACAAGTTCAACACGCTGCTCGCCGCCGCCGACGACCTGCAGCTGTTCAAGTACATCGTCAAGAACGTCGCCTGGCGCAACGGCAAGACCGCGACGTTCATGCCGAAGCCGATCTTCGGTGACAACGGCTCGGGCATGCACGTCCACCAGTCCCTGTGGGCGGGCGGCGAGCCGCTCTTCTACGACGAGCAGGGCTACGCCGGCCTGTCGGACATCGCCCGCTACTACATCGGCGGCATCCTCAAGCACGCCCCGTCGCTGCTGGCCTTCACCAACCCGACGGTGAACTCCTACCACCGCCTGGTGCCGGGCTTCGAGGCGCCGATCAACCTGGTGTACTCGCAGCGCAACCGCTCCGCGGCCATGCGTATCCCGATCACCGGCTCGAACCCGAAGGCCAAGCGCGTCGAGTTCCGCGCCCCCGACTCCTCCGGCAACCCGTACCTGGCGTTCTCCGCGCTGCTGCTGGCGGGCCTGGACGGCATCAAGAACAAGATCGAGCCGGCCGAGCCGATCGACAAGGACCTCTACGAGCTGGCTCCCGAGGAGCACGCCAACGTCGCGCAGGTCCCGACCTCCCTCGGCGCCGTCCTCGACGCCCTCGAGGCCGACCACGAGTTCCTCCTCCAGGGCGACGTCTTCACGTCCGACCTGATCGAGACGTGGATCGACTTCAAGCGCACCAACGAGATCGCCCCCCTCCAGCTCCGCCCGCACCCGCACGAGTTCGAGCTGTACTTCGACGTGTGATCCCTGCGGGATCCATGTGATCCGTCGGCGGCGCCTCGTGCCCCTCGTCTGTCCGGAACCTTCCCCTTCACCGCCCGTGCGAGGGACCATGGGACTGACACGGTTGTTCGAGGAAGGCGACGGGGATGTCCGAGAGGGAGCACGAGGAGCGGGAGTTCGATCTCAAGTGGGCTCAGCAGGCCCAGCACAAGGAGCCCTCGGCCCGGGCCCGTATGCTCGCCGCCCGCTGGAAGCACAACCCGCCCGGCCCGGTCCCGTTCCGCGCCGACCCGGAGCACACCTCCCGAGTGCGCCGCCGCTCCTCCTGGGTGTCCACAGCCGTGGTCCTCGGCACCGTCGCCCTGGTGATCATCCTCCTCGGCTACCTCAATTTCCAGCCGTACTGATGTCCGGCCGTACTGACGGTGTGAGGCCGGGGCGGGCCGCTACGGGTCCCGCCCCGGCCTCTTCGCCGTCCGCTGTCAGCGGTTGTAGCGCATGAAGGCGCGGACCATGTGGCAGGTGGTGTCCGACGGCGGGTGGACGCCGATCAGTTCGGCGGTGCTGCGTATCGTCTCGTTGCGGGCCTGTTCGGGCAGGTAGACGCCGGAGTCGAGGAGGGCGATGGCCAGGCGCATCGCCTTCAGGCGGCGGTTGTGGGTGATGTACCACTGGCGCGGGCGGCCCGGCGGCAGCGGGCGCTTCTCCACGGGGGCGCAGGGCATCTCGAGCAGGACGGGACGCTTGGCGGTGGACTGGGTGGGCAGGGGCTTCGGCTTCAGTGCGGCAGCGGGCACAGGCATCCTCCTGTCGCGGTGAGGGCGGCCCCCGGAGACCTCGGCGACCCCGGTGCCCACCCTCGAACACTTCCTCAATTCTACTGCCCCGCACTGACAATCGGGGAGCGTGAGGAGTCGTCAAATGCCCAGGTGGAGGGGAAGTTTGGGGGTGTAGTGCGGGGGCTGGCGAGGGTGGTGGGGTGGGGCGGAAAATCGAACACGGGGTGGGTGGTGCGGGGCCGGGGTGAGGGTGTCGGCATCACCCCGGCCCCGGTGCCTAGGCGGCTCGCGGCACGGTTGGTTCCGGGTCCGCGATGTGCAGGGAGCGGCCGGCTCCCAGGTCCGTGAGGATGGCCTCCGATGCCCGGTGGGCCGAGTGCAGGGCGCCCTGGACGGTGCTGGTGTCCCGGTGGTCGCCGCACACGTACAGGCCCGCCAGCAGGCGCACCGGGCGGCGCAGGTCGTGGGGCGGGCGCATCATCGGGACGGCCTCGGCGGTGTGATGGACGGCGAGGGTCTCCCAGCGGGCCGTCGACGTGCCGTAGAGCCGGGCCAGATGCAGGCGTACGGACGTGTCGAGGTGGGGCGTGGCGTGCCCCAGGACGGTCGAGGAGATCAGCGTGCGCCCGGCGGGGGCACGGGTGGGGTCGACCCGGCTGACCACCGCGGTGTGGGCGACGGGCCCGCCCCGGTCGGCGTCCAGCAGGAGCGAGGCGCCGGTGCCGGGCGGCTCGTCGGTGGTGTGGTGCAGCACCGTCACCGGATGCGCGTCGGGCACCCGCAGGCCGGGCAGCAGCTCGGCCGCGGACCGCGCGTCGGTCGCGATCAGCACCGCACGGCAGCGGAACTCGCCGTGCTCCTCCGTGGTCACCGAGGTCGTCGAGACGGAGGTGACACGGACCCCGGTGTGCACCGTGCCCGGCGGCAGGCCGCGCAGCAGCAGCTCCGGCAGCGCCTCGGCGCCGCCCTCCGGCAGGCACAGCCGCCCGCTCGCGAAGGCGCGCAGCGCCAGGTCGGCGCACCGGCTGGAGGTGGTCAGATCCGGGTCGCACAGCAGCGCGGCCAGCAGGGGGCGCAGAAAGCCGTCGATGGTGCGCGCCGGCAGGCCGCGCGCCACCAGTGCCTCGGCCGCCGTCAGTTCGGGCCGGGCCAGCAGCCGCTCCACCGGAGTGCCCGCCAGCCTGGTGAACGCGGCACCCAGCCGGGCCTGGTCGACCGCCGTGCCCAGCGGGGCTCCGGTACGGCTCCGGGGCAGTGAGACCTGCCAGCCGGGCACCGCGACCGGCCGCCGTGGACCGGACCCCGACCGGGGGGCGCTCGCAAGGGCGCGCACCGCATGAAGTGCGCCCCTTGCGCCCCCCGCGCCCGCCGGTACGCCGGCGCGGTGATGCCGGCCGTCGCTGTGCAGCAGGACTCCGGGGGCGAACGGGCGCAGGACCAGCCCCTCCAGCCCCGGGGCCTGCCGCAGTTCCGGACAGGCCGTGGACAGCAGCTGCCCCGTCCGGTCCAGCCGGAAGCCGTCGACCTTCTCGGTCGCCATGCGGCCTCCCGCCGTGGCGGCGGCCTCCAGGACCGTGGTGGTGATGCCTGCGCTGGTCAGTCGTCGCGCCGCGGCGAGTCCGGCGATCCCGGCCCCCACGACGACGACGTCCGCCTGGTACGTGGGCTCAAGCACGTGCCCCTCCTCGAGGTTGCGCGGACGCTGGAGGGGTCATGCCCTCAACACGCCCAAGGAATACCCGAGTTCTGCTCGAGGTTAGAGGCGTGATCGGGCGCCGGGGGTCGCGCATCGACGGGGCACGGGCGCACGACGGTCGCACGGACGTACCCGTACGGTCGTCGGGCGTCACGTCCGTCCCGGCGCAGGACGCACCGGTACGGTCATTGGGCGTCACCTCCGTCCCGGCGCACGGCGCCCCCGTTCCCGCTCCTCACAGCGCCGCCCGGATCGCCCCCTCGATGTCCGGGAAGGCGAACCGGAAGCCGGACTCCAGCAGCCGCTTCGGCATCACCCGGGCACTGCCCAGCACGTCCCCGGCCATCTCGCCCAGCACCGCGCGCAGCACCGGCGCAGGCACTGTGAACACCGCAGGCCGGCGCAGCACCCGGGCCATCGCCTCGGTGATCTCACGGTTGGTCAGCGGCTCAGGGGCGGTCAGATTGAACGGACCGGACAGATCCTCCTGGTCCAGCAGATGCCGCAGCGCGGCCACCTCGTCGTGCAGGGCGATGAAGGACCAGTACTGGCCGCCGCTGCCCAGCCGCCCGCCGAGCCCCGCACGGAACAGCGGGAACAGCCGCCCCCAGGCCCCGCCCCCGCGCGCCACCACAAGACCGGTCCGGGCGAACACCGTCCGCACGCCCGCCTCCTGGGCCGGCGCCGTCGCGCCCTCCCACTCCACGCACACCTGCGGCAGAAAACCCTCCCCGGGCGGCGCGCTCTCGTCGACGATCCGGTCGCCGGTCTCGCCGTAGTAGCCGATCGCGCTGCCGTTGACGAACACCCGGGGCCGCACCTCCTCGGGCAGCCCCGCGACCGCCTCGGCCAGCGCGGCCGTGCCGCGCACCCGGCTGGTCCGGATCCGCGCCTTGTACTCGGGCGTCCACCGCCGGTCGCCCACCCCCGCCCCGGCCAGATTGACCACGGCGGCGCAGCCCGCCAGCCCGTCCGCGTCCACCGTGCCCCGCTCGGGATCCCAGCGGACCTCGTCCGCCCCCCGGGGCGCGCCCCGCACCAGACGCACCACCCGGTGCCCGTCCGCCGTCAGGGACCGCACCAGGGCGCTGCCGATGAGACCGGAGCCGCCGGCCACCGCGATTCGGGAAGCTTCCATGGACCTCATCCTCCCCCGCGCCCTGAGAAAGGCACGCGGGAGAGGCACGGGGAGGTACGGCCGGGGCGTGCCGAGGTACGCGGAGGGGCTGCTTGGACGTACGCGGAAAAGCAGATGGGGGACGGTCGTTGCCCGGAATACAGTGACGCTCATGTCCGAGCCGCTGATACGCACCGCACGCCCCGACGACGAGGCGGAACTGGCCCGACTCGACCGCGACACCTGGTCACCGCTGCACGCGGTCACCCCGCCGCCCCGGCCCCCGTACGAGCCCTTCTTCCGCGAGCACGCCGGGCCCGGCGACCATCTCGTCGCCGAGTACGACGGCCGGATCGTGGGCTTTGTGCGGCTCGGGCATCCGACGCCCCTCGCGTCCAACGCGCACGTACGGCAGATCCGCGGCCTCGCCGTCGCCGAGGAGGTCCGCGGCAAGGGCATCGGCCGGGCGCTGCTGCGGGCCGCCGTCGCCGACGCGCGGGAGCGCGGCTTCCGCCGCATCACCCTGCGCGTCCTCGGGCACAACGCGCCCGCCCGCGCCCTCTACGAGTCCGAGGGATTCGTCGTCGAGGGCGTCCAGCCGGGGGAGTTCCACGTGGACGGCCGGTACGTCGACGACGTGCTGATGGGGCAGTCGCTGCTCCCGGAGACCCCGGAGACGGGGACAGCGACGGAGACCGGGGCGGGCGCTACGAGGTGACCAGCTCGCCCGTGTCCACCGGCGCCGTGGCCCGCTGTGCGCGCCGGGCCTCGTCGGCCACCTCGGCCGCCGTCAGCACGTAGCCGGTCTCGGCGTCCGAGGTGGAGCGGGCGAACACCACGCCGTACACCCGCCCGTCGGTGGTCAGCAGCGGACCGCCGGAGTTGCCGGGGCGGACCGTGGAGCGGATCGAGTAGATCTCGCGGGTGACCGTCCCGTCGTTGTAGATGTTCTGGCCCCTGGCCTGCACCCGGCCCGCGACCGTGGCAGCCTGCAGATTCAGGTCGCCGTCCTGCGGATACCCGGCGACCACCGCCGAGTCGCCCCGGCCGGCGTCCTGCTCGAACTGCAGCACCGGCGCCCGCAGACCGGGCACGTACAGCACCGCCACGTCCTTCTGCGGGTCGAACAGCACCACCCGCGCCTGGTACGTCCGGCCCACGCCGCCGACCCGCACCGTCGGCTCGTCGATCCCGGCCACCACATGCGCGTTGGTCATCACATGCTCCCGCGCGTACACGAAGCCGCTGCCCTCACGGCCCTGGGTGCCGGCGACGCCCTCCACCTTCACCGTGCTGCGCTGCGCCGCCCTGGTCGCCGCCGGGGTGACGCTGTCCCCGGATGGCTCGGCGACCTCGGCGGTCGACTCGCTCTCGAACGGGTTGAACACCTGGGGGAAGCCCGCCTCGGTGAGCGCCGAGGTGGCGCGGGAGAACCACGCCGGGGTGGTGTCCGGCATCGCGTCGTGCACCGCGCCGAGCACCCGCGAGTCCCGGATCGCCGAGGTGATCAGCGGTGACGAGGAGACGGCCAGCACCGACGCGGCCACCCAGGCCACGATCAGCACCGCCACCGAGTTGGCCACCGCCCCGCCGACGCCGTCCGCCACCCGCAGCGGGCCCCGGTCCAGCTCCCGGCGCAGCCGCAGCGCCAGCCGCCCCGCCAGCTCGTGGCCCACCGCCGCCGGCACCAGCACCGTCACCACGGCCGTCAGCGTCGCCCTGGTGGTGCCCGGCGTGACCAGGTCCATCACCCACGGCAGGATCCACACACCGACGACCGCACCGCCCACGAACCCCGCCAGCGACACACAGCCGGCCAGCAGCCCGCGCCGGTAACCGGAGGCCGCGTAGGCCAGGACGACCAGCGCCAGCAGGATGTCGAGCAGTTCCACGCACGTCGCCTTTCTCTCGGGCCGGCACGTCCCGCGCGGGAGCGGCCTACGGGACCTCTCATACGTGGGGGAGCGGCCCTGTGATCAGCCACGCGCGCGGCCGGCCGCCGGACGCGGCGGCCTCACACGCATGCACACGGGAAAACGACGCGCACCCGGACGATGGTTCCACCAGGTGGCAGAACACACATCGCGGGCGGCGGCGATCGGACTCACAGTGGTCCCATGCGTTTCGTCAGGAGATCACGGGGGGAGCGAAGACGCCGCGCCTCCCGGATATCCGGCGGGCCCGGCACCCCGGGTCTGCCACGGGCCGTCACGGTGACGCTGGGCTGTCTGCCGGGGGCCGCCGCGGCCGCCGCGCTGGTGCTGTGCGCGTACGGCGTGGAGAACGCCGCCGGACGCCCGGCCGGGGCCACCGGCCCCACCCCGCCCGCCTTCACCGCGCCCCGCCCGCCGATCCAGCCCCGCTCGGTCTGGCTGGCCGGCGCGGAGCGCGAGCAGCCGCCGGCGCGCTACGACGACAAGGTCGTCGCCGTCTTCATCCACCACACCGACTCGCCCAACGGCTACGACTGCGCCGACGCGCCCCGCATCATCCGCTCCCTCTACGAGGGGCAGACCGTCGGCCGCGACTGGGACGACCTCGGCTACAACTTCGTCGTCGACCGCTGCGGCACCATCTACGAGGGCCGCGCCGGAGGCACCGACCGGCCCGTGACCGGGGCGCACACCCAGGGCTTCAACCACCGCACCACGGGCATCGCCGCGCTCGGCACGTTCACCGCCGGGGCCGAGGTGCCGGAGGAGATGCTGCGGTCGATCGCCGCGGTGGCCGCCTGGAAGCTCGGCACGTCCGGCACCGACCCGCGCGGCGAGGTGCGGCTGGTCTCCAGCAACGGCGGCAGCCGGTACGCGGCCGGCGCCACCGCCACCCTTCCCGCCCTCGCGGGCCACAGCGACGGCTACATGACCGACTGCCCGGGCGCGGCGCTGCACGCCCGACTGCCCGAGGTCAGAGCGCTCGCCGCCCGCTTCCAGGGCCGGCCCGCCACCACTCAGGCGGTGCACGGCGCCGGCCGGGCGGGCGACCGGTACGCCGTACCGCCGTCACCGGCGGACGTCACAGCAGCAGAACCGAGGTGGGGCCGATGAACACCGGCAACGACCCGCGTCCCCGAAGTACCGGCTGGGCGGACGTCCTGCGCGGCCCGTGGTCGGCGCTGTGCGCCGCGGCGGCCGTCGTCCTGGGCCCGGCGGCCCACACGGCGTCCACCCTCATGCAGGCCAATGCCGCCCCGCGCCATCAGGCGCTCGCCGAGGACCGCGACAAGGCGGGCGCGGGCGCGCTGGGCGGCGGCCCGCATCCGTGAGGGTGCCCGTGGCCCCGGTGTCCGTTCAGCTGCGGAAACGGGACCACAGGCGGGGGTAGCGCTCGGCGAGTGCGGCGTCGTCCTCGAAGTCGATCGGGGTGCCGGCCGGCTCCGCCGGTGCGGGCGGCAGCTCCAGATCGGGCGCCACGGTCCCGGTGAGCTGCTCGTACGCCTCGTCCGCGGCGTAGCCGAGCTCCTCGCCGTCGCCGTCGATCTCCTCGTCGAAGTCGTCGAGCAACTCGGCGAGCTCGTCCGGGTCGTTGTGCAGGGCGCCCTCGAACACCTCGCGGCCCTGGCCGATCAGCCAGCAGCGGAAGAAGTCGAACGCGTCGTCGCTGGCGCCGTCCAGCAGCACCCAGGCGGCGCCCCACAGGTCCCAGGTGTAGGCGCGGTGATAGCGGGACTCGAAGTGACGGGCGAAGTCCAGCACGGACTCCGGGTCCAGCTGCACCAGCCGCTCCACCAGCAGGTCTGCCTGCTCCTCCGGGTCACCTCCGGCGTCCTCGCGGGCGGCGTCGATCAGCTCCCAGAACTGCGCTTCGTCCATCACGGCTCCAGCATCGGCCCTGGGGACCGGGGACGCACCCGGAGTGCAGGGATCGGATTGCCGGACGCGCCCGTGGGGCTCACCGGGGGTGGTACAGCTCGGCCAGGCGGGCCGCCTCCGCGGCGAAGCGCTCGCGCAGGCTCTCCGGGGCCAGCACCTCCACCTCCGCGCCGAGCGCGGTCAGTTGGGTGTGGGCGACCTCCTCGGACTCCACCGGCAGGGTCAGCGTCACCCAGCCGTCCTCGTCCGGTTCGCCCGCCGCGGCCAGGGCCTCCCGGGCGGACATCGGGTCCACGGCATGCGGCAGCCGGCGGGCGCCCTCCTCCGACAGCCGCACCACGACCTCGGCGCGCAGGATCGAGCGGGCGAACTGCTCCGCCCGCTCCTCCCAGAACGCGGGCAGGTCGAAGTCCTCCGCGCGCTCGAAGCGGTCCTCGCCCGGCTCGACGGAGGTGAAGCGGTCGATGCGGTAGACGCGGTAGGACTCGCGTCCGGCGACGCGGGCGCAGAGGTACCAGACGCCCGCCTTCAGCACGAGCCCGTACGGCTCCAGTTCGCGCCGCACCTCGTGCTCGCCGCGGCGGTAGCGGGCGGTGATC
Organism: Streptomyces thermocarboxydovorans; assembly: GCF_039524635.1. NCBI lineage: Bacteria > Bacillati > Actinomycetota > Actinomycetes > Kitasatosporales > Streptomycetaceae > Streptomyces > Streptomyces thermocarboxydovorans. Next base: position 84,127 of record NZ_BAAAGU010000022.1, read on the forward strand.
CGGCGGTCGTCCCACACCGCGTCCGCCACGGCGGGCAGCAGTTCTGGTGTCTTCGGCTCGCGGAACCAGTTCGGGGCGTCGAGGTGGAAGCGCTGGGCGGCGGTGCGGGAGGCGTCCCGCAGGGAGGGGAGGAGGGCGGCCGACACCTTCAGCCTCGCCGCCGAGGCGGCGTCCTCCAGCCCCATCTCCCTCAGCGCGGCCGGTACGCCGGAGAGGAACAGGGCCTCGGCCTCGCTGCGGGCCAGGCCGGTCAGCCGGGTGCGGTAGCCGCCGACCAGCCGGTAGCCCCCGGCCCGGCCCCGGTCCGCATACACCGGCACCCCTGCCTCCGACAGCGCCTGCGCATCCCGGGTGACCGTGCGCTCGGACACCTCCAGCTCCCGCGCGAGCTCGGCGGCGGTCATGGAGGCGCGGTTCTGAAGCAGCAGCACCATCTTGATGAGCCGAGCAGCACGCATGCGCCCATCATGCCGCCCCCCTCCGACACCGCACTTCCCTCGCCCCCGCCGCCCCTACCCGTCCCATCCCCAGGGGCTCCGCCCCCGGACCCCCATCTCGGGGCTGCCGCCCCGGACCCCACTTGGGGGCTGCGCCCTCGACCCCCCGGCCACTCGGGGGCTGGCCCGCGAACCCGCCCCGGGGCACCGCCCCGAACCCGCCCCGGGGCACCGCACCCCAACCCCGACCTGCGGTCCGCTGAGCAACGGTGCGGCGGTGGGCGCGATCGAGGGCCGGAGATGTGAGAACGCCGGACGGCGCGAATGCTGCCGTCCGGCGTTTCGGCTGAGTGAGTCGGGTGGTGGGTGGGCATGGGCCGGGGGCCGGGGGCGGAGCCCCCGGGGAGGCGTACCCCCACCGGGGTGCACCCCGCCGGCGGCCTACAGGCCGTACTTTTCGCGGGCTTCCTTCAGGGACGTTGCCTTGATTTCGCCGCGGCGGGCGAGCTGGGCGAGGGAGGCGACGACGATGGACTCCGCGTCGACGCCGAAGTGGCGGCGGGCCGCCTCGCGCGTGTCGGAGAGGCCGAAGCCGTCCGCGCCCAGCGAGGACCAGTCCTGCTCGACCCACTGCGCGATCTGGTCCGGCACCTGCCGCATGTAGTCGGAGACCGCCAGCACGGGGCCCTCCGCCCCCGCCAGCGCGCGCCGCACGAACGGCACCCGCTCCTCGCCCCGCAGCAGCGCCTCGTCCGCCTCCATGGCGTCCCGGCGCAGCTCGCTCCAGGACGTGGCCGACCAGACGTCGGCCGCCACGCCCCACTCCTCCGCCAGCTTCCGCTGTGCGTCCAGCGCCCAGTGGATCGCCGTACCGGAGCCGAGCAGCTGGATCCGCGGCGCGTTGGCCGGGACGCTGAGGCCCGCGGACTCCGCGGTGTTGAAGCGGTACAGGCCCTTGACGATGCCCTCGTCGATGCCGGGCACGGCCGGCTTGGCCGGCTGCGGCAGCGGCTCGTTGTAGACGGTCAGGTAGTAGAAGACGTCGGGGTCCTCGCCCGGCGCGGTCTCGCCGTACATGCGGCGCAGACCGTCCTTGACGATCGCCGCGACCTCGTAGGCGAAGGCCGGGTCGTAGGTCAGGGCCGCCGGGTTGGTGGCGGCGATGACGGGGGAGTGGCCGTCGGCGTGCTGCAGGCCCTCACCCGTCAGCGTGGTGCGGCCCGCCGTCGCGCCGACGAGGAAGCCGCGGCCGAGCTGGTCGCCCAGCTGCCACATCTGGTCGGCGGTCCGCTGCCAGCCGAACATCGAGTAGAAGATGTAGAACGGGATCATCGGCTCGCCGTGCGTCGCGTACGACGTGGCGGCGGCGATGAAGTCGGCCATCGAACCGGCCTCGGTGATCCCCTCGTTGAGGATCTGGCCGTTCTTGGCCTCCTTGTAGTACATCAGCTGGTCGCGGTCGACCGGCTCGTACGTCTGGCCCTTGGGCGAGTAGATGCCGAGGGACGGGAAGAGCGACTCCATGCCGAAGGTGCGCGCCTCGTCGGGGACGATCGGCACCCAGCGCTTGCCGGTCTCCTTGTCGCGGACCAGGTCCTTGACCAGGCGGACGAAGGCCATGGTGGTCGCGACCTTCTGCGAGCCGGAGCCCTTGTCGAAGGCGGTGAACGCCTTCTCGGCGGGCGCCGGCAGCGGCGCGACCGGGTGGACGCGGCGGGCCGGGGCCGGACCGCCGAGGGCGGCGCGGCGCTCCTGGAGGTAGCGGACCTCGGGGGAGCCGGCGCCGGGGTGGCCGTAGGGGACCACGCCGTCGACGAAGTCGCTGTCCTTGATGGGCAGGCAGAGGCGGTCGCGCATCGCCTTGAACTCGTCCACCGTCAGCTTCTTCATCTGGTGGTTGGCGTTCTTGGAGGCGAAGCCCTCACCGAGGGTGTGGCCCTTGACCGTCTGGGCCAGGATGACGGTCGGCGCGCCCTTGTGGGCGAGCGCGGCCTTGTACGCGGCGTACACCTTGCGCGGCTCGTGGCCGCCGCGCGAGACGTGGAAGCACTCGAGGATCTTGTCGTCGCTCAGCAGCTTCGCCATCTCGACGAGCGCCGGGTCCTTGCCGAAGAAGTCCTCGCGGATGTAGTCGGCGCTGCGCGTCTGGTACGTCTGGATCTGCGCGTCCGGCACCTCGCGCAGCCGGCGTACCAGCGCGCCCGTGGTGTCGAGCTGGAACAGCTCGTCCCAGGCGGTCCCCCACAGCGTCTTGATGACGTTCCAGCCGGCGCCGCGGAACTGGGCCTCCAGCTCCTGCACGATCTTGAAGTTGGCGCGCACCGGGCCGTCGAGGCGCTGCAGGTTGCAGTTGATGACGAAGGTGAGGTTGTCCAGCTCCTCGCGGGCGGCGAGCGCGAGGGCGGCCGTCGACTCGGGCTCGTCCATCTCGCCGTCGCCGAGGAAGGCCCATACGTGGGAGCCGGAGGTGTCCTTGATGCCGCGGTTGGTCAGGTAGCGGTTGAAGCGGGCCTGGTAGATCGCGGAGAGCGGGCCGAGGCCCATGGAGACGGTGGGGAACTCCCACAGCCAGGGCAGGCGCCGCGGGTGCGGGTAGGAGGGCAGGCCGTTGCCGCCGGCCTCGCGGCGGAAGTTGTCCAGCTGCTCCTCGCTGATCCGGCCGTCGAGGAAGGCGCGGGCGTAGATGCCGGGGGAGGCGTGGCCCTGGATGTAGAGCTGGTCGCCGGAGCCGTCGGACTCCTTGCCGCGGAAGAAGTGGTTGAAGCCGGTCTCGTAGAGCCAGGCCGCGGAGGCGAAGGTGGCGATGTGGCCGCCGACGCCGTACTTGCTTCCGCGGGTCACCATCGCCGCCGCGTTCCAGCGGTTCCAGGCGGTGATCCGGGCCTCCATCTCCTCGTCGCCGTCCACGGCGGGCTCGGCGGCGGTGGGGATGGTGTTGACGTAGTCGGTCTCGAGCAGCTTGGGCAGCGCGATGCCGGCGCCCTCGGCACGCTCCAGCGTGCGCCGCATCAGGTATGCGGCACGGTGCGGGCCGGCCGCCTTGGCGACCGCGTCCAGCGAGGCCTGCCATTCGGCAGTCTCCTCCGGGTCCCGGTCCGGGAGCTGGTCGAGCGCGCTCGGCTGGATGGCGTTGGGGTCGGTCATGTCGCCGCCTTCCTCAGTCGAAGGGGGTTCCCTCATCAGTAAGGGTTCGGGGGTGCCCTTGGTCTTTGGCAGGACAGGGCGGATGGGGCTTGGGTGCAAGCCTCGCGTGGACTGTAACCCCCTGATCGATGATCGATCAAAGGCTTCCGAGGTAAAACCTCTTGATCACAAGAAAGTCGGCACGCGGTGCCTGCGTTTGTGGCACCCGGTGACGCTTCGGACCATGGTTTTCGCAGGTCATGGCGCCGTTTGAGCAACGGTCCGCTCACTCGCGGCCCACAGCACCAGGGAGGGAAGGCGTGCTCGGTCAGGCGCGCGGGGCGCAGCCCAGGACGTGGGACTTGACCAGGTCGGCGATGCGCGGGTCGCGGCGCTTGAAGGCTGCGACCAGTTCCTCGTGCTCCTCCGCGTAGGACTGCTGCACCGTGCCCAGCCAGCGGATGGACAGCGCGGTGAACACCTCGATGCCCAGGCCCTCCCAGGTGTGCAGCAGCACGGAGTTGTCGGCGGCGCGCACGAGCTCGCGGTGGAAGCCGACCGTGTGGCGCACCTGGGCCGTGCCGTCGGCGGCGCGGTCGGCCTCGTAGAGGGCGGCCACGTGCGGCTCCAGCGCCGAGCAGTCCTCCGCCAGACGGTCCGCCGCGAGCTCCGCGGCGATGGCCTCCAGACCGGCCCGGACCGGGTAGCTCTCCTCCAGGTCGGCCGCGGTCAGATTGCGGACGCGTACGCCCTTGTTGGGGGCGGACTCGATCAGGCGCAGGGACTCCAGCTCGCGCAGCGCCTCCCGGACCGGGGTCTGGCTGACCTCCAGCTCGGTGGCGATCCGCCGCTCCACGATGCGCTCCCCCGGCTGCCAGCGCCCGCTGATGATCCCTTCCAGGATGTGCTCGCGGATCTGCTCGCGCAGCGAGTGGATGACGGGCGCGGTCATGGGGGCTCCTTCAGGGAGGGCTTTGACGTTTAGACAATACGGCGGCCGCGCCCCCCGTGAAGGTCGCGCGAGGGTGCTTTCGCGCAGGTGAGACGAGTCGCACAGTGGCCCGCACCCCCTGCGGACGCCCCCGGACACGCCGGTGCCCCCGCCCGGAAACGCCAGGCAGGGGCACCGATGCGGGCAGGCGGAGTGCGGCTTACAGGCCGAGCTCCACCTCGAACTCGCCGGCCTCCAGGATGGCCTTGACCGTCGTCAGGTAGCGGGCCGCGTCGGCACCGTCGACCAGGCGGTGGTCGTAGGAGAGCGTCAGGTACGTCATGTCCCGGACGCCGATGACCGGGCCGTCCTCGGTCTCGATGACCGCCGGACGCTTCACCGTGGCACCGATGCCGAGGATGGCGACCTGGCCCGGCGGCACGATGATCGTGTCGAACAGGGCGCCACGCGAACCGGTGTTGCTGATGGTGAAGGTCGCGCCGGACAGCTCGTCCGGGGTGATCTTGTTGCTGCGGACCTTGCCCGCCAGCTCCGCCGTGGCCTTGGCGATACCGGCGAGGTTGAGGTCGCCGGCGTTCTTGATGACCGGGGTCATCAGGCCCTTCTCGGAGTCCACCGCGATACCGATGTTCTCGGTGTCGAAGTAGGTGATGGTCCCCTCGGCCTCGTTGATCTTGGCGTTGATGACCGGGTGGGCCTTCAGCGCCTGGGCCGCGGCCTTGACGAAGAACGGCATCGGGGAGAGCTTGACGCCCTCACGCGCCTGGAACGCGTCCTTGGCCCGGGCGCGCAGCTTCATCAGGCGGGTCACGTCGACCTCGACCACCGAGGACAGCTGGGCCTGCTCGTGCAGGGCCTTGACCATGTTGTCGCCGATGACCTTGCGGATCCGCGGCATCTTCACGGTCTGGCCGCGCAGCGGGGAGGCCTCGAGGACCGGGGTCTTCTTCTGGCCGGCCGGGGCTGCGGCGGCCGGAGCCGGGGCAGCGGCGGCGGCCTTGGCGGCCTCGGCGGCGGCCAGGACGTCCTGCTTGCGGATACGGCCGCCGACACCCGTGCCCTTGACGGTGGACAGGTCGACGCCGTTCTCGGCGGCGAGCTTGCGCACCAGCGGGGTGACGTAGGCGCCCTCGTCGGTCGGCCGGGCGGCGGCGGGCTCCGCCGGAGCCGGGGGGGGGGGGGGGGGGGGGGGGGGGGGGGCCCCGGGCTGCGGCAGGCGGGCCTCCGGGCGGGGGGCCCGGGGCG